>JBKJUD010000115.1:0-4438 GCA_046590735.1 Candidatus Eiseniibacteriota bacterium
CGACGGCGCGCAGATCCATGTGGTGCCCGCGGCATCGATCGATCGCCTGGAAGCGCAGGGCGACTACGTCTTGGTGTGCGCGGGAGCGCAGTCATGGCTCAAGCACCAGACGCTCGCCGAACTGGCCGACACGCTCGACCCGGCGCGCTTCGTCCGCGTGCACCGCTCGCACGTGGTAGCGCTCGATCGCATTGCGCGTCTGGAACTCTATGCGAAGGACAGCCGCGTGGCGATCCTGCGCGACGGCCACGAGGTGCCGGTCAGCCGCAGCGGCCACGCGCGGCTGCGCGAGTTGATCTAGCCGGCCGCGGCGGCCTGCCTACCGGCGGACGTGCAGCACGCGGCACCGCAACGACGCGCCGGCGCCCTCGGTGTGCGCCCAGTAGACGCCGGAGACCACGGGCTTCCCCCCGCTGTCGCGCCCATCCCAGGTCAGCGAGAGCGAGTCGCCGGCCTGCGCCGCGGTCTCGAGTTCGCGCATCGCGCGTCCTGCCGTGTCGAGGATGCGCAGGCGCAGGGTCCCCGCGGCCGCCGCGCGACACGAGAACGTCGTGCGGCCGCTCGCACGATCGACGACCGCCTTCAGGACGCGCGGCGCGTGCGACGAGCCGTCGTCGTCGATGCCGGTCGCCGAACCCGGGATGTGCGGACGCCCGGCGTTGTCCCACGCGGTGTACACCAGGCTGGCCAGCGACACCGACCCGCGCGTGAGCTGGTCGACGGTGATGGCCTGCAGCTGCGTCCACATCGACGCGTAGTAGGTCGAGTTGTACTGCCCGCCGCTCGCCGCCTTGGCGACGGTGTCGGAGTGCAGCACGGTGTCGACCCGCGCCCAGCCGCGCGTGATGAAGCTGAAGACCGAGTCTACCGTGCTGGGAATCAGCACCGCGCCGCCGACCGTGGGGATCACGATCGTCGATCCATAGGTGTTCAGCATCGAGGTCTCGTAGCGCGAGTGCACGCCGTTGTTGCCGGTGTATTGGCCATCGTAGTTCTTCGTGCAGTGCAGCGGTTGGTGCGCATCGCCGACGTAGTGCGCGAGGTCGGCGACCAGCAGCACGGCGCCGTTCCAGTCCGCGGCACGCATGGCGTTGGTGATCGCCGTCATCGTGGTGTCCTCGGCCCATGGCTGCGTGCCGTTGTGCAGAACCGAGTAGTCGGTGTACTGCGCGGCGAGCGCGTCGCGGTCGTGCGTCAGCGTGTTGGTGTAGAAGGCCGGATACCAGTCGATGTCGAGGAAGTGCCGGTAGCTCTCGGCGGGATTCTGGGAGCCCTTGCGGAAGTCGGGATCCATGACGTGCGCCACGATCATCGAATCGTACTGGGCAAACGCTGCCATCACGGGCGGCAGCTGCTTCGAGTAGTTCTGGGCGACGATCTGGTGCCCGATTGTGCCCCACGCCCCGGCGCGGCCGGCGGCGCTGGCGAGCGAGGTGAGGACGAGGACGACGGCGAGCAGGCGGGGGTAGCGCACAGGCAGCATGGTGGCAGAATCTCCCGGACAGGTGGCGTGACCCCCAGCGTACCATGCCGACTGGGTGGAGTCGCGGTCCGGAGACCCGGCCGGAAGCGTCGAGCTATCGCGGTGCCGCCCCCTGAGCTATGCTTGCATCGTGCCGCAGGACCGCACCGGAGGGCCCGCGAGCCTCCGCGCGAGAGATCGGGAACCCATGGCCGACCTTGCCGGTCTCAATCGATGCGCCATCGGTTCCTCCACAGTTCTACCCGGCACTGTCCATCCCTCCCCGGGAAAGCGCGAACGGTGAAAGCTCTCTGGATCCTCCTGCTGGGCCTTGTCCTGCTCGCCGCCGTGCGCGTGCCGGCCGGGTGGGCCAGTTCGTGGCCGGAATTCGGCCGCGACAACGCCAATACCTCCGCCAGCGACGAGACCTGGCTGACCGTCGCCACCGCCGGCGCCCTGACCGAGAAGGTGCAGGCGATCGTCCCCGAGGCGGTCGCCGGCCAGCCGGTCGTGGTGCGCGACACCGTCTACGTCGGCACACTGGGCGGCCAGGTCCGCGCCTACGCGCTGGCCGATGGGCACGAGTACTGGACGACCCAGCTGACGGCCTCTATCTACGGCTCGGTGTACGTGAAGGCCGGTCGTGTGTACGTCGGCGACCTCAGCGCGACGGCGTATTGCCTCAACGCCGTGACCGGCGCGCTCATCTGGCAGCGCCAGCTCGGTGACCCGACGTTCGAGTGCATCTATGCCTCGCCCACTCTGGCCAATGGCCGGGTGGTGGTCGGGATCAGCACGTTCACTGGCGACAATCCCTGCGTGCGCGGGCGGGTCGTTGCGGTGAGCGCCGCGACCGGCGCGGTGTCCTGGACCTGGTACAACGTCGATTCCAGCAGCACCGGGGGCGGAGTATGGACCAGCGCGGCCGCGGACGACGCGGCCGGCCGCGTCTACATCACGACCGGCAACCCGTGCTCAGGCAACGCCCTCACCAGCCCGTACTGCGATGCGATCCTCTGCCTGGACAGCAACACCGGCGCGGAAGTCTGGCATCACCAAGTCATCGCCGGAGACCTCGGGGACTTCGACTTCGGCAGCAGCCCGGTGCTGTTCACCGCGGGCATCGTTCCCGCCGTCGCGGCGGGCAACAAGAACGGCGTCGTCTACGCCGTGCGGCGCGACACCGGCGCGCTGATCTGGCAGACGCAGATCGCCGCGCAGGCCGGCGCCGGCGGCGACATCGGATGTCTCTCGACGCCAACGGTGTTGTCGGACCGGCTCGTCATCGGCTGCGGGCAGACGGTTGACGGGTACCCAGGCGCGATCGTCGCGCTGAACTCCGCCACCGGCGCGGTGCTGTGGCGCTACCCGATGATGGCGGCGGTCTTTGGTTCCATCGCCGCCACCAACGGCGTCGTGCTGGCCAGTTCGATGCGGCCCGAGATCATGGCCTTCAACGCGCTGACTGGCGACTCGCTGTACAAGGGGGTGATGGGCGCTGGCAATGGCGCGGTGTTCGGCGGCCCGGCCATCTCGCACGGCTACGTGCTGGTCCCGAACTTCGATTACAAGGTCTATCAATTCAGCTTCGCGACGGTGCCGACCGGCATCGACATCCGCGAGGAGGATCCGAACGCCGCCGTCCGTGCGTCCCTGCTGGCGCAGGTCGACCGAGACGGCCTGGTGCGGCTGACCGCCCCCGGCGTGGCCGGCACCACGCGCGCCACCGTCGTCGACGTAGCGGGTCGGCTGATGGCGCGGGTGCCGCTTCTGCCCGACGGCACGGGCGCCAGCGGACAGTGGAACGGCACGACCGCCGCGGGCCGGCGGGCGCCGAACGGCGTCTATTGGGTGCGGCTCGACGGTAGCGACGCCCGGACGCGTTTCGTGCTCGGGGAACGCTAGGCCCAGGGCCGCGCACGGCGGCGTACGCGACACGGGGACGCGTCATCGGACGCCGTCCCCGTTTGCATGTCCGCGGGCAACCCCCTATCATGCCCGCCGACACGCACCGCGCCCGGATCACCGGCGCCACCCCCGCGTGAGGAGGCACGACTGCAGGACATGCGCCCGGAGTATCAGCCGCGAGGAAGGTGGTTCGAGGAACTTGCCGCGGGCGACGCCTGGATGTCCGTCGGCCGCACCGTCACCGAGACCGACATCGTCAACTTCGCGGGCGTCTCCGGTGACTTCAACCCCCTGCATACCGACGAAGTCGCCTCACAGTCCGGCCAGTTCGGCGGCCGCATCGCGCACGGCATGTGCGGCCTGTCGATCGCCACCGGCCTGTTCGAGCGCAGCGGCATCGTCGAGGGCACGATCATCGGGTTCGTCGGCATCGACATGAAATTCCGCGCGCCCGTGCGCCCGGGCGACACCATCCGCCTGGCCTACTCGGTCGCGCGCGTGCGCGGCGGCCAGGGCGGCGAGGGCGGTGTCGTGATCTTCCACGGCGAGGTGCTCAACCAGCGCGACGAGCTGGTGATGGACGGACACATCACGACGCTGGTCCGGAACAAGCCGGGCGCCTGACGCAGCGCCCGGCGCGCGCTAGATTTTCTCCGCGATCGATTTCGCCTGCAGGAACAGCAACAGGTAGTCGTGCCCGCCGGCCTTCGAGTCGGTGCCGCTCATGTTGAAGCCGCCGAAGGGATGCGCGCCCACCAGCGCGCCGGTGCACTTGCGATTGAGATACAGGTTGCCGACGTGGAAGCGGCGCCGCGCCTTCTCCAGCTTGGCCGGATTGCGCGAGTACGCCGCGCCGGTGAGCCCGAACTCGGTGCCGTTGGCGATTTCCAAGGCGTGGTCGAAGTCGCGCGCGCGGACCAGCGCCAGCACCGGCCCGAAGATCTCCTCCTGCTCGATGCGCGCGCCGGGCTTCACGTCGCCGATGACCGTCGGCTGGATGTAGGTGCCCTTCGTGGACAGCGCGGGGTCCGGCCCGCCGCCGGCGAGCAGCGTGCCCTCGCGCTTGCC
>JBKJUD010000413.1:0-3095 GCA_046590735.1 Candidatus Eiseniibacteriota bacterium
GCCGCGCTCGCCGCCCGGGTGCCGCCGGCGTGGCGCACGCGTCTGGCTGCCGACGGGGAGCCGCATGCGCGTCCCTGACGACGCCATCCTCCCGCCCGCCGCGGCGCGACCCCTGGCCGGCCGCACGATCCTGGTCACCCGGGCCCGCGAGCAGGCGAGCGCCCTGCGCGTGCTGCTGGAGGCGGCCGGGGCGCGCGTCGAGGAATGCCCGGCCATCCGCTTCGACCCGCCCGCGACGTGGGCGCCACTCGATGCCGCGCTGCGCGGCGCGCAAGGCTACGACTGGATCCTGGTCACCAGCGCCAACACCGTGCGGTTCGTCCTCGAGCGGCTGTTCGTGCTCGGGCTGGGACCCCGCGCGCTGATCGGCCCGCGCGTGGTGGCGATCGGGCCGGCCACCGCGCAGGCGCTCGAGCGCGCCGGGCTGCAGGTCGAGCACCTGCCGGAAGAGTTCCGCGCCGAAGGCATCGTCGAGCTGCTCGCGCGCGAGCCCCTCGAGGGCGCGCGCATCCTGCTGCCGCGCGCCGCCGTCGCCCGCGAGATCCTGCCGCGGCTGCTGGGCGAACGGGGGGCACGCGTCGATGTCGTCGAGGCGTACTGCACCGCCACCGACCGCGAGGGGGTGGCCGCGGCCCGCGCGCTGCTCGCCGCCGGCGGCATCGACGCGGTGACCTTCACGGCGAGCAGCACGGTGCGCGCGCTCGTCGACGCGCTCGGCGCGCAGGCGCCGGCGCTGCTGGGCGGTGTGCTGCTCGCGGCCATCGGGCCGATCACCGCCGAGACGCTGCGCGAGGCGGGCCTGACCGCGCAGGTGGTCGCGGCGGAATACACCACCGCCGGCCTCACCCGTGCCCTCGCCGCGCACTGGCGCGACGGCCCCGCCTGAATCGCCCGCCGCGCGCGGGTCGGTCCGCCCCGGCGTGCGCGCGGCCGGTGTCCGTCGCCGCGTTTGACCGTCCCCGGGGGCCGTGCTAACCTCCGCCGCCAGCGAATTTTGCGCCGCGCGTCCCCACCCGGCGCGGCGCCACAGGAAGGGGCTTCGATGTCAATCATCTCATCGGATCCGGCGGAGCGTCCGCTGCGTCCGCGCCGATTGCGCCGTACCGCTGGCCTTCGCGGGCTGGTGCGGGAAACCCATCTCGAGGCCGCGCAGTTGGTGTATCCGCTGTTCGTCGTGCCGGGATCGAACGCGCCCATCCCCATTCCCTCGCTGCCCGGCCAGTACCATCACTCCACCCACGCGGTGGTGGCCGAATGCGATCGCGCCTGGCGCGCCGGCGTGCGCAGCGTCCTGTTGTTCGGCCTGCCGGCCGAGAAGGACGCCACCGGCTCCGGCGCGTGGGACGAGCACGGCCCGGTGCAGGAGGCGACGCGCCGCATCCGCGCCGAGCTGCCCGACATGACGATCATGACCGACGTTTGCCTGTGCGAGTACACGAGCCACGGCCACTGCGGCGTGCTCGACGGCGACCAGGTGCTCAACGACGAGACGCTGCCGCTGCTCGCGCGCACCGCGATCTCGCACGCTGCCGCGGGCGCCGATGTCATCGCGCCGAGCGACATGATGGACGGCCGCGTCGGCGCGATCCGCGAAGCGCTCGATGTCCAGGGCTTCGCCGACCGTGCGATTCTCAGCTACGCCGCCAAGTACGCGTCGGCGTTCTACGGTCCATTCCGCGAGGCCGCCGGCTCCACGCCCACGCTCGGCGACCGCCGCGGCTACCAGATGGATCCCGCCAACGCGCGCGAGGCGCTGCGCGAGGTGGAACTCGACATCGCCGAGGGCGCCGACATGGTCATGGTCAAGCCGGCGCTCGCGTATCTCGACGTGATCCGCGACGTGCGCGACGCGGTGGATGTGCCGGTGGCGGCGTACAACGTCAGCGGCGAATACGCGATGATCAAGCACGCGGCCGCGGCCGGTGCGCTGGACGAGCGCCGCGCGAGCCTCGAGGTGCTCACCGCCATTCGCCGCGCCGGCGCCGACATCATCCTGACCTACTTCGCCGTCGAGGCGGCGCAGTGGATCGTCGAGGACAGGGGAGGACTCCAGTGACCCACCGCTTCCGGAAGACCGCCGCGTTGTGCCTGCTCGCAGTGGCGATGCTGGCCGGCGGATGCTCGTCGGACTCACGCTCGCCCGACGAGAAGTTCCAAGCCTATCTTGAGCAAGGCAACACGGCGTACAAGGAGAAGCACTACGACGACGCGCTCGCCGCGTACGAAAAAGCCGCCAAGCTACACGGCGTGACCGCGGGCGCCGGGGCCGGCTGGTACGGCGTCTCGATGGTGTACGAGTCGATGGGCAAGCACGACGAGGCGGCGGCGGCGCTGGCGAAGGCCGGCGAATTGTCGCCCGGGTTGGCGGCGCCGCACGGGACGATGGAAGCCTCCGGCGCGCTCGGCGGCGGCGATCCGCATGCGGGCATGGGGATGATGGGCGATTCGATGCACACCGGCGCCACCGGCGGCGGCGGACCGGCCGCGACGCCGTATGGCGACAGCGGCTGGGTCACCCGCGGCGGCGGCCGCTAGGGATGCCCACTCCGGATCTCGAGACTTTTGCGGAGCACGCCGCGCCCGGCTCCGCCACCGCCGACTACCTGGCGCAGGCGCGGGCGCTGTTCCCCGGCGGCGTGAACTCGCCGGTGCGCGCGTATGCCGCCGTCGGCGGCGACCCTGTCGTGCACGCCAGCGCGCACGGCGCGCGGGTCCGCGACCTCGAGGGCCGCGAGTACATCGATTACGTCGGCTCCTGGGGGCCGAACATCCTGGGCCACGCCGCCCCCGCGGTGGTGCGCGCGGTGCAGGACGCCGCGGCCGAGGGCCTGAGCTTCGGCGCGCCCTCATCGCGCGAGCCGGATCTCGCCGCGCGCGTGCGCGAGAGGATGCCGCATGTCGCGATGATGCGCTTCGTGTGCTCCGGCACCGAGGCGACGATGAGCGCGCTGCGCCTGGCGCGCGCGGCCACCGGCCGCGAGATCGTCATCAAGTGCGACGGCGGCTACCACGGGCACGCCGACCACCTGCTGGTCGCGGCCGGCAGCGGGCTGGCCACGCTCGGCACTCCGGACTCCGCCGGGGTGCCCGCGGCG
>JBKJUD010000415.1:0-3726 GCA_046590735.1 Candidatus Eiseniibacteriota bacterium
GGCCGACATCCGCGACCAGGACGCGATGGACGAGGCGCTGGACGGCGCCTACGGCGTGCTGCACCAGGCCGCGCTGCCCTCGGTCGCGCGCTCGGTGGCCGAGCCCGGCGAGGCGCACGACGTGAACCTCACCGGCACCCTCGGCCTGCTGCTCGGCGCCCGCGACGCCGGGGTCTCCCGCTTCGTGATGGCCGGCTCGTCCGCGGTGTACGGTGACACGCCGACGCTGCCCAAGCACGAGGGCATGCCGCAGACGCCGCAGTCGCCGTACGCGCTCAACAAGGCGGCGGCGGAAACCTATTGCCGGCTGTTCACCGACCTCTACGGCCTCGAGACCGTGGTGCTCCGCTACTTCAACGTCTACGGGCCGCGGCAAGATCCCGCGTCCGATTACGCCGCGGTGATCCCCGCGTTCATCCTGCACCTGCTGCGCGGCGAGTCGCCGGTGATCTACGGCGACGGCCACCAGTCGCGCGACTTCACCTTCATCGCCGACGTGGTCGCCGCCAATCTCGCCGCACTCACCGCGCCGCGCGCGGCCGGACAGTTCATGAACATCGGCGCCGGCTCGCGCTACTCGCTGCTCGATCTGCTGGCCGCGCTGCGCGAGACGGCGGGGGAGACGCCCCCGCGCTTCGAGCCGCCGCGCGCGGGTGATGTGCGCGACAGCCAGGCCGACATCGGCCGCGCCGCGGAGCTGCTCGGCTATGCACCTTCGGTCACCTTCGCGGAAGGGTTGCGCCAGACGGTGGAAGCCCTGCGTCCGCTGGCGGTGGCGGGGAAGGGCTGACCGCCGCGCCGCTCCGCGCGCAGCCCGGATGCACGGAAGCCCGGCGGGGCGAACCCGCCGGGCCTTCAAGCGTCCGGGCGGAAAGGCGCGCTCAGCGTCCCGCGCGCGCCACCATCGCCACCCCCTGCAGCGTGCGCTGCGCGGGGACCGTGATCGCCGGCCGCGCCGCCGGCAGGCGCAACGACACGCCGCCGCCGACCGGCGTCGCCGTGGGTTGCGGCAATCCGCGGAACGCCGCGTCGTGCCAGCGCAGGTCGTCGTCGAGGTGGTAGTACACTTGGCTGGTGTGCGAGCCGGCGTACTCAACGTACCGATGCGCGATGCCGAGCGACGTCAGCTTCGCATCGAACGAGCGGCACTGCGGCAGGATGTTGAAGCCGGCGCCGTCGTCGCGCGGATCGGTGTCGTCGTAGAGGCCGCAGTCCATGTAGATGCGCAACCTGCGGTAGTTGGCGTAGGCGGTGTCGCCGGGGGTCGCCGCCCGCGATGTCAGGATCGTCAGGCAGTCCTGCGCGAGAAGCTTGTCGAACACCGGCTGGTCCACGCCGGCGCCGCCGGCGCCGTCGAAGAGGATCGGGAACTGGAAGCCCAGCACCGCCTGGTAACCCGGCGCGCCGGGACACGCCACGCCCACCGGGGTCAGCGTATACCCCTTCGGGTCGCCGAGCAGCGGGCTGAGGAAGCGGCCGTCTGAACAGTCCTGCGTCAGGGCCCAGTCGACCCCCATCGCGATCGCGACGTATGACAGATAGCCACCGGAGTTGACGAAGTCCAGCGAATCCAGACGCGTGGCGTAGTGGCGCATCCCGGTGACCGGGTCGACGTGCGAGTTCTCCGTGGCCATGCGCCCCAGGATGACCGGGTCGGTCAGCTTGGTCAGATCCAGCGGCGCCGAGTGCGCGCACACCGAGGTGAACAGCGACGGGTGGTTCAGCGCGAACTTCATCGCGCCGTATCCGCCCATCGACACCCCGCTGATGGCGACGCGCGCCGGGTCGACGTTGTACTGGTTCTCGATCGCCGGCAGCAGGGCATCCACCACGTAGCTCTCGTAGTTCGCCCCGTCCGCGGTGTTCGAGTAGAAGCTGGAGCCCGGCGCGAACAGTCCGCCCGAGTAGGGGAACACGAGGATCATCGGCTCGATCTCGCCGCGGCCGATCATCCGCTCGGCGACCTGCGTCACGCCGGCGTCGATCAGGGAGTTGGCGGAGCCGCCGAAGCCGTGCAGCATGAAGACCACGGGGTACACCACGTCCACCGAGTCCGCGTTGTAGCCGGGCGGCAGGTAGATCCGGTACCCCATGTCCGCCTCGAATGCGGTGTAGTCCGAGTTCAGGCTGACGAAGCCCGAAGTCTGGGCGGCCGCGGGCCGCGGCGCCGGGGGCGCCAGCGTCCCGGTCTGCTGGCACCCGGCGAGCACTGCTCCCCCGAGGACAACGGCGATGCCGGCCGCGACACAGGCGACGGCGGAACCACGTGCGAAACGATGCAGCATTGTGCGAACTCCTTTCCGTCCGGCGTGTGCGGGCTAGAAGTTGTATTGCAGGCCGGTGATCCACTCGTGGATGCGCACGTGATAGACGCCGGCGACGTTCACCGGGCGGCCGAGCAAGTGATAGAGGCTGGTCGCGGTGGGGTCGAGGCCGGCGGTGTCGAAGCTGTAGTCCGTGACCACCCGGTCGGAGGTGGTGATGTACTTGTAGACGCCGTTGAGGCTCCAGCGGCTCCGCGAGAGCATCGCGCCGAGCTGGAACACATGGCGGGTATTGCCGTCCGGCACGATCGGCACCAGCGTCTCGTTGGGCGCCGCGCTGGGGTCGTGGTAGTAGCCGCCGACGATGCGGGTCTGCAGGCCCTTGATCACGCCGGCGTCGTACCGTCCGCCCACCGAGAGGCGGGTGACGTTCTTCCAGTGGAACAGCAGGTTGTCGTCGAGCGAGTCGCCGAGCGCCGCGGGCGCGGCCGTGTTGTTGCGCAATTGCAGCGTGACTTCGTCCAGTGTCTGGTGGCGCGTCCAGTCGACGTCGGCGCTGAGCAGGAACTTCGGTGTGAGCTGGTAGCCGAACCCGGCGCCGATGTTCAGCGGCAGCGGAATCTTCGCCGCGGCGCTGTAGGAGGTGGCCGAGACGGCGCCGGCAAAGTAGCGCACCGCGCGCGCGCTGTCGCCGAGGGTCTTGGTGAGCAGCACGTCGTACCCGGGCAGGCCCGCGGCCACCGCGCCGCGGATCTGCTGCAGCTGGCCGTGCAGCAATGCGCCGAGGCCGGCCTGCATGCTGGCGCTCTGCGGAAAGTAGCCGGTCAGCGTGCCGTCGCCGTTGATGTCGAGATCGGTGTACCAGCGCACCGCGGCGCCCACCTTCAGCTTCGACGAGGCCTTCCACAGCGCGCCACCGTTGGCCCCGAACCCGAAGCCGGTGCCGCTGACATTCACGTCCACCGGCAGGTAGTCGAAGGGCGCACCGATCGCGGGCGCCAGCGCGGTCAGCATCAGGGGGTTGGTCTGCAGCGCGGTCTCGCGCAGCTTCAGCGAGGCGTAGTTCATCGACAAGCCCGCCCCCACCGAGAAGGCCGGCGAGACGCGGTAGGCGACGGTGGGGTGCACGTCGACGACCTTGAGGTCGCTGACCGTGCCGTGCGCCGGGTACGTCTGGCCGGCGTTGTATCCGGGCGGCAGCGCGTACAGGTAGTCCCAGCTGAAACCCAGGCCGAAGGGCGCCCACACGCCGATCCCGTACGCCAGCTTGCTGCTGTCGCCGGCTCGTGTGAAACCGCTGAGGCCCGGCGCGGTGATCGCATTGCGGTTCTGGTAGACGGTCTGCGTGTTGTAGCCGTTGAACTCATTGGCACGCAGGTTCATGTTCGGCAGGACAATGGTGGTGGTGGCGACGATCTGCGAACCCGGCAGGTCGACGAGCCCGGCGGGATTCCAGAACGCC
>JBKJUD010000368.1:0-8074 GCA_046590735.1 Candidatus Eiseniibacteriota bacterium
CGCGGATCGGGGCCAGGTCCACCGCGTCCCGAGGGCCATACTGCGGATCGCCGCGCTCGTCGAGACGCAGTTCCCCGCGGGGCGGCGCGTTGTGTCCCCCCGCCGTCGGTCCCTCGATGACGAATCCATCCACTCGGCCGGTGGCCTTGCGGGCCAGCATGGTGACCAGGGAATTGCTCGAGACGATCGGGAGGAAGTGCGGGCGACGCACCACCGGCGGCGGCCCGCTCCAGAATTCGCGCGGATCGAGCGTGAGCAGCTCCGAGTTCGCGGCGGGCGCGCCTTCCACCTCGAAGCGCACCGCGGCGGGCCGGTGCTCGGAGAGCGCATCGAGGACGCCGGGGATGTCGCGCGGAATCCCCGCGCCCATCAGAATGTAATCCACGCCGGCCAACAGGGCGCCGTACAGCGTCGCCAGCGCGGGGAGTTGCACCTTGGTGAGGAGATTCATCCCCACCGGCCCGTCGTGCCCTTCCCGCGCGAGATCCACCTCGACGAACGCCGCGAGCATGGTGAGTTGCTGGCGCGCCCTGCTGGCCACCTGCGGGTACATCGGGAGCAACCGGTACGGCGTGCCCTTCGGTCGTCCCCCGGGGAGAAGGAAGCGCCGCAGCGCGTCGTCCGCGACCTGAGGCAACGGGAACCGTTTCATGGACCGGCGGAGATGGCCGCCGAGGTCGCCGTCCTGTAGGCGGCGCACGAGCAAGGTATCGGGCAGTGTGCCGGACACGACGCCCAAGTGGCCCAGCCGCGAGACGGCGTTGGCCAATCGCCAATTGGAGATGCCGACACCCATTCCGCCTTGGATGATGAGGGGGATTGTTGGAGGTGTGGTCATCGACTTGTCGTCGCTCCGGAGGTGGAGGATCTCACGGCCTCCGCGGTGCCAGGCGGCATCGCGGAGGGGCATCGGCGGGTTCAAGAGTCACTCAGGAGAATAGGCCAAGCGACCGCCACGGGGGGCCGACGGTGGGACCGGTTCGAGGCCCGGGACGGCGCCGGGCTGCTGGTACTTGCGGCCCATGGCGGGGGGGTTGCCCGCGGGGGCGAGGCTGTGATGCGTTCAGCCCATCTCCTTCGGGAATCCCGGGGCGCTTCAATCCGCGACTGGCCGAAGGTCTTGGCCAGCGACGAAGTGCTCGCCACCGCGATGCTCGATCGGCTGCTCCACAACAGTCACGTCCTCGACATCAAAGGCTGAGCGTGACCCGTCTTCGTGGACATCTTCCAAAAGGCGGATACGATGTCCGGTATTACGAAGAGTCCAGGGCGCTGCACGCGCGCTTAGCCGGTGTGATATGTGCCACAACTCGCGCTGCATGGGGCTGTGGCGGAGGAAAGCACCGCGCCTCGCCGCCTGGTTCGAGGCGAGCGTGCCGCGGGGTCTGACAATCTTCGCGTGACCTGACCGGCTTTCTTCGGACCACGGCATTCTAGAGATCGGGTGGGGGGCGAAGTGGAATTCGCGGCCTGTCCGTGGCCTGCGATTTGTCGGCGAACTGCGGCGCGGCGGCGACAAAGGCTGGAGAATCAGAAGTGGTGGACCGAGCTGGAATTGAACCAGCGACACCAGGATTTTCAGTCCTGTGCTCTACCAACTGAGCTATCGGTCCCCATTCGTGCGCGTCAACTCGCGCAGTCGCTGTCGGCACCGGAGCGGCGACAGGGACCGCGATGATACGCAGTCCGGCCGCGGACGGTCAAGCCGCTTGGGGCGAGGTGGGCCGCGGACCCGGCGGTGGCGTCGGCACGGTGCGGACGGGCCGCGCGGTGGCGGTGCCCTCCCCTACCACACCCCCCGCATCGCCTCCGCCAATGCCGGATTCTCGCCGTCGAGCGCCGCGATCGCCCCGTTCACATCCTCGGCCGACTTGTTCTGACTCAGCTTGAACTTCCCGACGAAGCGCTCCACCGGCATCGCGAACCCGACGATCGCCCGCGTCATTCGGGCCAGGTACTCCGGCGGCAAGTCCGCCACCCGCCACGGCGCGGGACGCGCCTCCTCGTACCCCGCCGCGAGTTCCGCCAGCACGCCCACCAACTCGACATCATCCAGCACGCGCGGCGTCCCGGAAGCGTGCGCCACCATGTAGTTCCACGTCGGCACCGCCGGCGCCGCGGCGTACCACGACGGCGACACATACCCATGTGGCCCCGCAAACATCGCGAGGGACGGCGTGACCCCATCGAACGCCCGCCAATGCGGATTCGCCCGCGCCACATGGCCGAGCAACACATCGCCGCCCTCGCCCACGCGCAGCACCATCGGAATGTGCGACACGACCGGCGCCCCATCCACCACCGTCACCAGCGTCGCGAAATCATGCCGCCGCACGAACGCGCGCAGCACAGCGCGATCGTCGACGCGAAAATGCTCGGGGATGTACACGGCGGCACCCTCGGGGGTAATCGAGCGACGAGCTACTGCGTGATCTCCACCTCCAGCGCATTGTTGAAGGTGTTGAAGTACATGAACGCCGCAATCACCGCGGTGAGTTCGACGATTTCCCCCTCGTCGAAGTGCTCGCGCGCCGCCGCATGCGACGCCTCGCTCATGTGACGCGACCCCGCGACCACCGCGTCCGCGTAGGCGAGCGCCGCATGCGTGCGCGCGTCGAGCGCCTCAGGCGCCGCCACCAGCGGACGGGCGAGAGTCGCCGCCAGCGTCGCGTCGCTCGCGCCGAACTTGCGCGAGAGCGCGGTGTGCGAGGCGAGGCAGTAGTCGGTCGCGTTCAACTTCGACACGCGCACCGACACCAATTCCTTCATCACGCGCGGCAGCGTGCCGGTGGTCATCACCGCGGTGAGGAACGCCTCGCTGGCCTTCATCACCTCCGGCCGATGGGCCAGCGTGCGGAACATGTTGGGAATGTTGCCGCGCTCGGCGAGGAAGCGGTCGTAGGTGGCGCGGACATCCGGCGGCGCGCCGTCGGGCGAGAGTGGGGCGATGCGCGGCATGGTGCGATCCTCCGAAGGAACAGGGTTCAGCCCGCGGTGTGCACTACAGAAATCGCGATCACCGCCAGCCACGCCAGCAGCGTGGCCTGATGCAGCGCCGGATGCAACAACTCGGCCAGCGTCGCGGGGTCCGGCGTGGCGGCGGCGGCGCGGCGCAGCCGCGCGGAGTCCAGGTGCGCGAGCCCGGCGGCGAGCACCACGAGCGCGAGCTTCAGCCCCAACCACACGGGCCGCCCCTTCACGCCGACCTCCATGTACAACAGCACCCCGGTGGCGACCGCCCCCACCAGCATCGCGAGTTCCACGCGAAGCCCCAGCACGCGCAGCAGGCTGGCCGTCAGGCGGCGCGCGGTGTCATCGGCGCGCACCATCGCCGCGCGCAACACGACGCCGGCCAGGGTCCCGCCGACCAACCCGGCGATGCACATGATGTGCAGCGCCCGCGTCACCGCGTGCAACTGCACGGCGTCGATCACTCGGCGGGTTCCGCAGGAAGCGTCGCGTCAGCAGGCGCCTCCCGCACGCGCGGCGCCCGCGGCGGTGCCGGAAACAGCACGCCCTGGCGCTTGCGCGGGTTGAGCAACGCGCGGCGCAGGATCGCGATGGCGACCTGGGAGACGGAATCATGCTGGCGTCGGGCCAACTGCTGCAGGGTATCGTGCAGGTCGTCGGGCACGCCTTCGAGGTGCAAGCACGGCATGCCGGGAGGATGCACGCGGCGGTCGGGGCTGACAAGGTGGCTCGGCCGTGCGCGGGGAGTCCACCGGGCGGGGCGCGGGACGTGCCGGGCGCTACATCGCCTGGGCGGCGGCCAGCAGGATGGCGAACACGTAGCAGCCCACCGACCACTGATGCAGGCCCGGGCGCAACAGCGCGCTCACGGCGCCGGCGCCGTCCCGGCACGCGGCGGCCCGCTGCGTGCGCCGGCCATCGACGACGCCGAGCCCCGCCCCGGCGATCACCAGCAGCATCTTGGCGACGAACAGCACCGGCGGCGACGGCATCCCGAGCGAGGCGAGCAGCAGGCAGCCGGTGGCGATGGTGCCCATCAGGCCGGCGAGCTCGACCTGGGTGCCGATGTCGAGCAGCAGCCGTGCGACGACGAGCTGGTTGTCGCCGCTTTCGCGCGTGGCGAGGGCGCGCACGACCATCCCGGTGGCGGCGCCGCCGAGCGTGACCGAGATGCACACGAGGTGCAGCGAGCGCAGCACCGACTGGGGCGACAGCGCGAGTCCGTCCATGCGCTACCTTTCGGCACACGCCGGGGCGGCCCGCACCGCGGAGTCGCTCCCACCGCAGGTGACCGGCCCGTCAGCGCCCGGCAGGACCATCACCCGGTGCCCGGGCCGCGCACGCTTGACCGGCCGGAATCGCTCTGCCACACTCCCGGCGCTTGACCCTGAGACGCTTGCGTCTCTTCACGTTGCATCGGCGGCGCTCCACGCGAACGGGGCCGGGACCACTCCCCCCCTCCGCGCCACGACGATCGGGACGAAGTTGTCCATCGGCCGATGAACGCCAGCCTTACTGGTCGCAGGAGAGTTACCGTGATCGCCACGAGCAACGGCAGTTATCCGAAGATTTTCGATCGCCCGAAGCCGGCGCGCATCCGCAAGGCGATCGCCGAGTTCGAGCAGGGCAAGATCACCCAGGACGATCTCGCCCGCATCGAGGACGAGGTCACCACCGAGGTGATCGACGAACAGATCCGGGCCGGCGCCGAGTTGATCACCGACGGCATGATCCGCTGGAGCGACCCGCTCACCTACTTCGCGAGCAAGCTGGAAGGCATCTCGATCTCCGGGCTGCTGCGCTTCCTCGACACCAACACCTACTTCCGCCAGCCGGTGGCCGAGGGCGCGGTGCGCTGGACGGCGCCGGTGCTGGTGCGCGACTTCGAGTTCGCCCGCGCCGCCTCACGCGTCCCGGTCAAGATGATCCTGCCGGGGCCGTACACGCTGGGCCGCCTGAGCCTGGCCAAGACCGGCTCGCGCAAGGCGCTGGTGATGGCGTACGCCGAGGCGCTCAACCAGGAGGCGAAGGTGCTCGCCGCGGCGGGCTGTCCGCTGGTGCAGTTCGATGAGCCGATGCTCCTGCACCAGAAGGAGGACTACGGCGTGTTCGAGGACGCGCTGGCCGTCGCGGTCAAGGACGTGCCGTGCGAGACCGCCGTCAACTTCTTCTTCGGCGCCATCGACCCGCTGTACCCGAAGATCCTCGAGCTGCCGGTCACCACGATCGCGCTCGACTTCGCCTACCACACCGCCAAGCCGAACCTGATGGCGATCCAGGGCGCGCCGTTCACCAAGAAGCTTATCGCCGGCCTCATCGACGCGCGCAACACGCTGGTCGAGGACGTCGCCGAGACGGTCGAGAAGGTGCAGATCCTCACCGAGACGATCGCCCCCGAGAACCTGGCGATCGCGCCGAACACCGGGCTCGAGTACGTGCCGCGCGACACCGCCTTCCTCAAGCTGGCGCGCTGCGCGGAGGTGGTATCCAAGGCGAAGGAGGTGCTGGTATGAGCGACGGATTGCTGACCACCTCCGTCGGCTCGTTCCCGAAGACGCCGGAACTCGCCACGCTGCGCAACCGCTTCAACGCCGGCAAGGCCTCGCGCGAGGAACTCACCGCCGCCGAGCGCGCCGCCACCGAGTACATGATCCGCACGCAGGAAGCGCTCGGCGTCGACATCCTGGTCGACGGCGAGATGTACCGCGGCGACATGGCCACCTACTTCGCCGAGAACTGGGATGGCTTTGCCGTCTCCGGCCTGGTGCGGTCCTACGGCAACCGCTACTACCGCAAGCCGATCGTCACCGGTCCGGTGGGACGGCCGCAGCCGGTCACGCTCGAGTGGTGGAAGTACGCGCAGTCGCTGACGACCAAGCCGGTCAAGGGCATGCTCACCGGCCCCTACACGATGATGGACTGGTCGTTCGACGAGCACTACGGCTCGCGCGAGAAGGTGGCGCTCGCCATCGCCGAGTTGGTGCGCGACGAGGTGCACGACCTGGCGAAAGCCGGCTGCAAGTACATCCAGATCGACGAGCCGGCGATCAGTGTCCGGCCCGAAGAACTCGGGGTCGCGATCAAGGCGATGGAGATCGTCACCAACGGCCTGCCGCGCGATGTCATCACCATCAGCCACATCTGCTACGGCGACTTCACGACGATCTACCCGCAGATCCTCGACCTGCCGGTGCACATGCTCGACCTCGAGCTGGCCAACTCGCACTACGACCTGCTCGACGAGTTCCGCAAGTACAAGTACACGAAGTTGATCGGTTACGGATGCGTCGACGTGCACTCGCACCGGTTGGAGACCGTCGAGGAAGTCCGCGACGGTCTCCTCCAGGGGCTGGAGGTGATGTCGGCCGACCAGATCTACCCCGACCCGGACTGCGGGCTCAAGACCCGCACCCTCGAGGAGAGCTGGGACAAGATGCGCACCATCGTGCAGGCCGTCCGCGAGGTGAAGGCCCTTGTCGGCAGCCGGTAAGGGAGCCCGGACCCACTCGTGAGCCTCACCCCCGCGAACGACACGGACCTCTACGATCTCACCATCATCGGCGGCGGCCCCGTCGGGCTGTTCGGCCTGTTCTACTCGGGCATGCGCGGCATGAAGGTGAAGATCATCGACAGCCTCGCCGAACTCGGCGGGCAACTGGCCGCGCTGTATCCGGACAAGTACATTTACGACGTCGCCGGCTTCCGCAAGGTGCTGGCGCGCGATCTCGTCGATGGCTTGCGGGAGCAGGCGCTACAGTTCAACCCCGCCGTCTGCCTCGAGGAGAAGGTCGTCGAGTTGCAGCGCCGTGAGGAGCAGCACATGGTGCTGGTCACCGAGGCAGGGCGCGAGCACCACACCAAGACGGTGCTGGTGACCGCCGGCGTCGGCGCCTTCACGCCGCGGCGCCTCGAGAATCCGGCGCTCGCCGCCTACGAGGGGCACGGATTGCACTACGTCATCCGCGATCTCGCCGCCTTCACCGGGCGCCGCGTGCTGATCGCCGGCGGCGGCGACAGCGCGGTGGACTGGGCGCACCACATCGAGCCGATGGCCGCGCAGTCGACGCTGATCCACCGCCGCGATTCGTTCCGGGCCCACGAGGACAGCGTCCGGAAACTGCACGCGTCCTCGTGCAAGGTGATCCTGTTTCACGAGCTGCGCACCATCGAGGGCAACGGCAAGGTGGAGCGGGCGGTGATCTACGACAACCGCACGCAGGACGAGCAGACGATCGAGGTCGATGACGTGGTCGTCAACTTCGGGTTCCGCGCAAACCTCGGCGCGCTCAAGGCGTGGGGCATGGAGATCCAGGGCAACTCGATCTGCGTGTCGCAGAAGATGGAAACCGCGCTGCACGGCGTGTTCGCCGCCGGCGACGTCGTCTCGTACCCGGGCAAGCTGAAGCTGATCGCCACCGGGGTCGGCGAGGCGGCCACCGCGGTGTGCCAGGCCAAGATGCTGATCGACCCGGGCGCGCACTACTTCCCCGGCCACTCGAGCGACTCGAAGACCTTCGAGCCGAAGGGGCACTAGGGGACGTCCACCGCCGTCCCGGCGCGGATCGCGTGAACCTTTTCACCGCCTCGGGCATTCACACTCTCGACAGCCCCCTGCGACCCCTTCCGAGGATGCCATCGAGATGACTCGCCTCAGCCGTCTTTTCCTCGCCGTCCTGCTGGCGGCGTGCGTTGCCCCCGGATGCCAGTCCGCGCAGGCCGGGAAGGATGCCAAGGTCGCGGCCGCCACCGCCGCGCCGCACTACTCCAAGTCCGGCTACGATCTCACGCCGATGCCCCCCGCCGAGATCGCCGCGGTGGTGAAGACCCTCACGCCCGAGCAGGTCGAGGTCACCCAGCGCGCGGGGACCGAGTATGCGAACACCGGCGCCTATGTGCACGAGGAGCGCGCGGGCACCTACGTGTCGATCGTCAGCGGCCTGCCGCTGTTCCGTTCCCAGGACAAGTTCGAGAGTGGCACCGGCTGGCCGTCATTCACGCGTCCGATCGATCCCGATCACGTCGTGCTGCGCGCGGACGGCGCGGGGGGCATGTCGCGCGTCGAGGTGCTCGACGCCAAGTCCGGCGCGCACCTGGGCCACGTCTT
>JBKJUD010000242.1:0-3918 GCA_046590735.1 Candidatus Eiseniibacteriota bacterium
CATCGCGAAGTCGTTCTGGCCCTCGATGTCGCTGGTGACCTTCGCGCACGGCGAGGCGAAGAAGTCGGCGTACCGGACCTTTCGCATCCGCGACATCGAGGGCCAGAACGACTTCGCGATGCTGCAACAAGCGCTCACGCGCCGCTTCACCGGCCGGCTCGCGCAGCAGTTGCCCGATCCCGACCTCGTGCTGGTCGACGGCGGCGCCGGCCAGGTACACGCAGCCGCGGATTCGCTCGCCGCGCTGGGCAAGGGCGACCTGCCACTGCTCGGCCTGGCCAAGCGCGAGGAGGAAGTGTACGTGTGGCGCCCGGGCGTCGGGGTGGCGCCGCCGGTGCGGTTGTCGCGCCGCTCCGCCGGGCTGACATTGCTGCAGCGCATTCGCGACGAAGCCCACCGCCGCGCGGTCGGCTACAACCGCACGCTGCGCCGCCCAACGGTGCAGCGCTCGGCGCTCGAGGATGTGCGCGGCCTGGGGCCGCGTCGCGTGCGCGCATTGCTCACCGCCTTCGGGTCGCTGGACGGTGTGCGAGAGGCCTCCGAGGAGGCCGTCGCCGCGCTCCCAGGATTCGGTCCGTCGCTGGCGCGCACCATCGCCGCACACTTGCAGGTCGGCGTCGCGGACGGCGGCCCCGCCACCTCGACGGAGGGCGCCGCGTGACCGGCCCGCGTTGGGAGCAGGTGGCGGAGTTGCCGGGCGGCGTGCGCGTCGCGCGCATCGTGGTCGGCGCGCTGGCCGAGAACTGTTACGTGCTGGCGCCGGCCAGCGGGGGCGACGCGATCGTGATCGATCCCGGCGACGACGCCGATGAAATCCTCGCGGGTCTGCGCGACGCGGGACTCCGCCCGCGCCTGGTCGTCAACACGCATGGCCACATGGACCACATCGGCGGGAACGCCGCGCTGATCGAGGAAGCCGGCGGCGCGTTGCTGATTCACGCCGCGGACGCGGCGATGCTCACCGATCCCGCCCGCAACCTCTCCAGCTTCCTGCCGCCGCCGTTCGTCTCGCCGCCCGCCACGCGCACCATCGAGGGGGGAGAGGAACTCGCCGCCGGCGCCCTGCGCCTACGCGTGCTGCACACCCCCGGCCATACACCGGGCGGCGTCTGCCTGGTGGCCGGGGAGGGCGCCGGGACGCTGGTGTTCAGCGGCGATACGCTCTTCGCCGGCTCGGTGGGACGCGTCGATCTTCCCGGGGGATCGTGGGAGCAGCAGATGCAGTCGATCGAACAGCAGTTGCTGCCGTTGCCGCCGGCCGCGCACGTGTTCCCGGGACACGGCCCCGCCACCGACATGGCCACCGAACATGCGCAGAATCCCTTCGTGCGCGAGTGGCTCGCCGGGCGGCCCGCATGAGCGCGACGCCGGTGTTCGCGCCGCTGGTCGAGCGCTACCTGACCTACCTGAGCGCCGAGCGCGGCCTCGCGCACGCCACGCTTGAAGCCTACGCCGGCGACATCCGCCGCTTCACGCAGCGCCTCAGCGCACGGGGCGCCACCGGCTTTGGCGACATCGCCACCAGCGACGTGGACGGGTTCCTCGCCGAGTTGTCGCGCAAGGGGCTCGCCCCAGCCAGCGTGGCGCGCGCCTCCGCCGCCATCCGGTCGCTGGTGCGCTTCCTGCTGTTGGAGGAACTGCTGCGCGAGGATCCGGTGCGCGCGAGCAGCCGGCCGCGCGGCGTGCGGCCGTTGCCGCGCGTGCTGTCGGTGGACGAGGCGGAACGCCTGCTCGCCCTGCCCGATACCAGCACGCCGCGCGGTCTGCGCGATCGCGCGATGCTGGAACTGCTGTACGGCGCCGGCCTGCGCGTTTCCGAATTGGCCCACCTCGGACTCGGCGGCGTGCGGCTCGACGACAGCTTCGTGGTGGTGCTCGGCAAGGGAGGGCGCGAGCGCGTGGTGCCGCTGGGCCGGCTGGCCATCGATGTCGTGCGGCGCTACGTCGTGGACGCCCGCCCGCGGCTGCCCGGGGCGACGCGGTCGCGCTACCTCTTCGCGTCGCCGCGCGGCGGGGCGCTCACCCGCATGGCACTCTGGAAGATCCTCCGCAAGTGGGCGACGACCGCGGGACTCGGCGACCGCGTTCACCCGCACACGCTCCGCCATTCGTTCGCGACTCACCTCATCGACGGGGGCGCCGACCTCCGCGTGGTTCAGGAGATGCTGGGACATGCGTCGATCACGACTACACAGATCTACACGCAAGTGGGCCGCCGTCGGTTGCTCGCCGTCTATCGGCAATTCCATCCGCGGGCGTAGCGGCCTCGCCGCGCGCGTGCTGGTGGTGGCGCTGCTCGCCTGCGCGTGCGGGGCGGGCGCGGCGCGCGCCGAGCGCCGCGGGTCCATCGCCTTCGGCGGGTTCGCGGGCTACGGCGGGGTGTTCGCCTCGACGCGGGCAACCGGCGACACCCTCCTGGACCCCAGCCAGTTCGACTACGGGATCAACTACGGCGTCCGCCTGCGCTACAAGCTGCGGGGACCGGCGTCGCTGGCGACATCGTTCGAGGCGCAATCCTTCTCGCGCATCGGCGAGGCCCCGAGCGGCACCCCGCACTCGCTGCGCATCAACGTGTGGTCCTTCGAGTACATTCGCTACTTCGGACGTGCCGGCACACGCACGACGTACGTGGTCACGGGGGTGGCGTTGCTGCCCAGCGTCTACGGCGTCATCGACAAGAACTCGACGCTGCCCGCCAAGGGCGACGGCTATTCGCTCGTGCTCGGTGCCGGGCGCGAGCTGCTCAAGGGCAGCCGCTCCGATGGCATCGACATGGCGTTCCGCGTGTTCCCGCACGTGATCGACGGACAGACAGGGATCACCGCTCAGGTCAGCCTCGGCATCAACCACTACATGGAACCCTAGCGCAGCCGACATGACACGTCTCCCGATGCCGCCAGGGCGCGGGCGGCCGCTTCAGCGCCCGCGCCCGGTTCCCGCTCCTGCCCCCTCTCCACCGCCGGACCTCGCGCGCCCGGCGGCCGCGACGTATGTCGTCGGCGACCACGTCCAGCACGCGCGGTTCGGGCTGGGCCTCGTGGTGGACGTGCGCGTGCGCGACGCCCGCGAGATCCTCGAGGTGGTGTTCACCAGCCAGGTACGCAGTCTCGACGCGCGCCATCCGCTGCTGAGCCGCTCGGTGGCGATGACCCAGGTCAGTGCTGGCGAACCGGTCGAGTGCACCTGGGAATGGGAGCCGGAGAGCGAAGCGGTGGCGCAGGCGGCGCTCGCGGGGGAGTACTCGACGCCGGGCAAGGTCGCATTACGGCTGGAAGCGGAGTCGCTCGGCCTGGTGCGCGGCTTCGACCGCCTGTTGGCGCTCGACGCGATGCGCGACGTGGCACGCTATCCGCACCAGCTCGACGCCTGCCGCCGCGTGCTGCGCGACATGCGCGGCCGCGCCCTGCTCGCCGACGAGGTCGGCCTCGGCAAGACCATCGAGGCAGGCCTCATTCTCAAGGAATGCCTGCTGCGCGGCCTGATCCGCTCGGCGCTGGTGCTCGCGCCGGTATCGCTGCAGGTGCAGTGGCAGGAGGAACTGGCTGCGAAGTTCGACCTGCCCTTCGCGCTGCATGGCCGCCGCGAAGGCTGGGAGAGCGAGCCGCTGCTGATCGCCTCGCTGGAGACCGCGAAGACGCGCCGCAACATTCAGCAGGTGCTGGCGCGCAATTTCGATGTCGTGATCGTCGACGAGGCGCATCGTCTCAAGAATCATCGCACCGTCGGCTGGAGCTTCCTCAATCACGTGCGGGCGCCGTACTTGATGCTGCTCACCGCGACGCCCGTGCAGAACGACCTGCGCGAGCTGTACAACCTGATCACGCTGATCCGGCCCGGCACGCTTGGCACCTATGCGGCCTTCCGCCGCACCTACACGATGCGCGGCGACAAGCGCGTGCCGCGCAACGCCGACTCGCT
>JBKJUD010000273.1:0-5200 GCA_046590735.1 Candidatus Eiseniibacteriota bacterium
ATCGCCGCCGGGCGGGGCGTCCGTCCGGGCGCGCGACTCGAGGGAGCACGCATCATCGACGTCGCACCGACGGTCTGCCGGCTGCTCGGCGTCGCCCCCATGCCTCGGCTCGACGGCTCGGTGCTCGAGCAAGCGCTCGCGCAAGGCGCGCCGGAGACGACGCGTGCCTGATACCCCTGCGCCGCAAGTCCGTCGTCCCCCTCGAGTGTTCGCACTCGGCCTGGATGGCGCCAGCTTCGACTTGCTGCTGCCGTGGTTCAACGAGGGAAAGCTGCCGACGCTCGCCCGGGTGTACCGGACGGGAACCCGCGCGCCGTTGCGCTCGGTGATCCCTTACCTCTCGCCGCAGGCCTGGACGTCGTACATGACCGGCAAGAACCCGGGCAAGCACGGCGTCTGGGACTTCATCGTGCACCTGCCGCGCAGCTATGAAATCCAGTTCGCCAATGCGACCCTGCGGCGCGCCGCCAGCCTCTGGCGATTGCTCAGCGACGCCGGCAAGTCCGTGTGCGTGGTGAACGTCCCGATGACCTTTCCGCCGGAGCCGGTCAACGGATTCCTGATATCGGGGATGGAAGCCCCGGGCGTGTATTCGAACTTCGCCTACCCGCATGACCTCTATGGACGGATGAAGTCCGCTCTGGGTGGCTACAACATGCACGGCGACTACTGGATCAACGGGACGCCGGAGCGGTATCTCGATCGCCTCCACGAGACCATCGCGGACCAGTCGCGTGCCGTCCGCTGGCTGCTGGAGGAGCGGGATTGGGACTTCTTCCAGATGGTCTTCGGCTCGACCGACCGCGTGCAGCATCACTTCTGGGCGCAGATGGATCCTTGCCATCCACGGCACGATCCGCACGGCCCGGTGGCGCAGCGCACTGCGATCTACGACGTCTACGCGCGCATCGACGAGGAGTTGGCCTCCTTCCTGGAATTGCTCCCGGACGATGTCACCGTGATGGTGATGAGCGACCACGGTGCGGGGCCCTATCACAAGATTGTCTATCTCGATCGCTGGCTTGCAGCGCAGGGACTGCTCCACTACCGCGCCCGCGCCGCGGCAGGGCGGGCCGCGCTCTCACCCAGCCGCTGGCTGTTCGACGCGACGCAGGAAGCCTACTTGCGGCTGCGACGCAGCCTCCCCCGCGCGGCGAAGGACTGGCTGAAGTCCTACTTGCCGACCACCCGGCGCGTGGTCGAGTCGTACCTGCTGACCTCGTCGATCGACTGGGAACGAACCGCCGCATTTTCCCTCGGCGTCGAATCCACCCGGATCTATGTGAACCTGGCGGGCCGATTCCCGCATGGGTTCATCCAGCCCGGCGCTGCGTACGAGGCAGTGATCGCACGGTTGATCGAGGGGCTCGAGGCCCTGCGTGATCCGGACACGGGCGAAAAGGTCGTCCAGCGCATCTACCGGCCTGACGAGCTGTACTCCGGCCCCTACCTCGCGGACGCGGCGGACCTCGTCGTGCTGTGGAAGGACGACCACTACATCACGCGCCGCACTTACGGCCCGGAGAGCGGGGGAGATGCCGAGGTGTTCATCGACGACAACTTGAAGGTCGGGGAGGTCGGCCGGCTGATGTCGGTGCCGCAGACGGGCACACATCGCCGGTTCGGCGTGTTCGTGCTGAACGGTCCCGACGTTCGCGAGGGACACGGCCTTGAGGCGCTCGACATCGTCGACCTCGCCCCGACGCTTCTGCACCTGTACGGACTCCCCGTGCCCGAGGACATGGACGGCGCCGTCGCGGAGGACGTCTTCACCGAGGCTTTCCGCGCGTCCCACGGTCCTGTGAGCTACCGCGGTGCGCAGGCGTGGGAACCCTCGCTCGCCGCGCTCTGGGACCCAGCCACGGATGAGGACGCCGTGCGCGAACGGCTCCGGGGGCTCGGCTACATTGAGTGACGCGCCGGTGCGCCTGGTGCTACTCGACCGTGACGGGACGGTCAATCACCTGGTGCGCGATGGCTATGTGACGGCGATCGATGAATTGCGCCTGTTCGACGGAGCCGCTGAGGCGGTGCGCGACCTCACTTCGGCGTCCGTACGCGTGGCGCTGGTCACCAATCAGTCCTGCATCGGGCGAGGGCTGGTGCCTTCGGCTACCGTCGCGGCGATCCACGCGGAGCTGATCGCCCGACTTCATGCGGGCGGCGGGCTCGTGCAAGGGGTATACTGCTGCCCGCATGCGCCCGGGGACGCTTGCACGTGCCGCAAGCCCGCCCCGGGACTGCTCTTGCGCGCCGCCGGCGAAGCAGGTTGCGCCGCTGCGGAGACGGTGATGATCGGCGACTCCGCGGCCGACATGGAAGCGGCGCGCCGCGCCGGGATGCGCGGCCTGCTGGTGCTCACCGGGCGGGGCGCGGAGGAGTGCGACGTGGCCCGGGCGGACGCGTGCTTCGCGTCGCTCCCGCAGGCGGTGGAGTGGATTCTGGGTCTCGGGGACCGGGGAACGCGCGGACGCGAATGATGACCACCACACACCAGGCACCCCGGTGGCGTGAGCCATCGTCGATCCTCCTCACCTTCGCCTGCATGGCGCTCCTGCTGGCCTGCACGCCACTGCTGGCGTGGGGCAAGGCTGCGCACAACGACCTCACCAGCCTACTGGTGCCGTCGGTGCCGAACATCATCATGGTGTACATTCCCGGCGCCTTGGCCCTGATCACCATCTACGTGGTGATCTTCCTGCACCCGGAATTCGGCTTGCTCCTGTACCTCGCATTGCTGCCGTTCCGCTCAGTCACTCTCTACAAGCTGGGCGGCGCCTCCATCGTCATGTCCGACATCACGGTCTTTCCGATGGTGCTCGGCTGGATGTTCAACGGGACGTTTCGGCATGATCCACCGCGCAGCCCGTTCCGCCGGACCGGCTTCGAGGCGCCGCTGATCGGCTTCCTCTTCCTGTGCACGCTGTCCCTCTACTGGTCGATCGGGTACTCCGGAACCCTCTCCAAGATCATCCAGCTCTCGTATGGACTGATCCTGTTCTACAGCGGCGTCGAGCTGATCAAGACCCCGCGCATGGTGACGTGGATCATCATGTTCTGGAGCATCGGGGCGCTGATCAATTCGGGTTCGTCGGTGTTCGCGTACCTGGTCATGGGGACGCGCTCGGGCGGGTGGAACATCAACCCCCTGGAAAGCGCGACCTACATGCTTTTCGGCCTGTCACTGACCATGGGATTCTGGATAGGCCTCACCAACCGCTGGGCCCGCTTCATCGTGTTCCTCAGCCTGCTCGTCCAGCTGACCGGGTTCATCATCGCGAACTGCCGCGGGCCGATGCTGGGTCTGGCCGCGGGCTTCGCGCTTCCCTTCTTCCTCGACAAGGAAGTCCGCAAGCTCGCCGCCTGGGGCCTGGGCCTGACGGCCTGCATCTACTTCTTCTTCGGGATCCTGGCGATTTCCGTTCCCGGGTCGACGATCCCCAATCCCTTCATCCGCTTCTTTCACCCGAACGTGATCGTGGACATCGGCGAGGTGTACCGCCAGGATATCTGGCATTCGATCCTCACGCACGTGGTGCCGGCAGCGCCCCTGCTGGGCGTCGGGGCGGGGAGTCTGTACGGGTTGCTGGGCATCTGGGGGCACCAGATCCTCGGGGCGGAGCACGAGGCGCACTCGATGTACCTCGAAGTGCTCGCGGCCCTCGGCCCCATCGGCCTGACGCTGATGATGTGGTTCTGGATCTCGTACCTGCACACGCTGTGGCACTGCTATCGCGACATCCGCAATCACCTGATGCGCGGCATCGTGCTCGGCGGCATCTGCGCGGTGATTTCCAAGTGCGTCGCCGGCTTCACCTATGGCTTCTACATCGAGGATCGCTATCAGTGGACCACGCTGGCCCTCGTGCTGGGCATGGCGAAGGTGGGACTCGAGATGCAGGGCACACGCACGAAGATGTCGGACCCCGGTCCCCTGGTGCTGGCCGGCGGGCTGGAAGAGATCGAGAGCCCGGTCCCGGCGTTTGCGCCACAGGGCCATGTGGTGCCGCGGCACGTCAACTTGTAGCACACAGGGGGCCCGGGTTGCCTTCGGCAATCCGGGCCCCGTGCTGCGGCGGTGCGGATGTGGCGATCAGCGCCTGGCGAATACTCCCTGCGGCGCGCGCGAGGCCAGCGGATAGGCGAAGACGGTCACCGGGTTGTGGCCGATCTTGAAGGTGACCCGGTTGTTGCTGTCGCACGCGAGTACCCGCGCCGGAAAGTCCGTGGAAGCGACCACCTGCGTTCCGGCCGACCGGTTGGCCACCATGGTGGTCACCTGCGCCTGGGTCACCCCGGCAGACATCTGCAGCGTGACACTCAGAGAGTCGCCACCGGACTCCTCGTAGAAATCCCACCAGGCGACATGGGAGTCGCGCCCGAGGGAATCCGGTGCCGTGACCACCTTCACGTTGGACGACGCGGAGGTCGCTACCCCAGGCCGCACTTGCGTCCACCGCACGTGTCGCATCCAATCCGAGAGGCGCGAAAAGCTCCAGTACGCGAGCTTGTACCCGCCGGCCTTGGTCAACAGCCCCGTATGATCGAAGAAGTTGCCGACCGGTTGTCCCCCGAAACCATCGCTGTCCTGCGTCTGTGCCCACAGGACGACCTGCGCGCCGTTGGCCAGCGGCCAGAGCAGGCACTTCACCAGGTACCGCGCCTGCTGCTCTTCCGTCTGGGTGGGCAAGGTGACGCCGCCCGGCGAGATCGGGGTACCGTCGTGGGTGCACGTCTCCGTAATCCACACCGGCTTGTTGGCCGCGCCGTGCTGGGCGAGGATGCTCTTGAGTTCCGAGATCATGCCGGGCTCCGCCGAGTACGGCCGCTTGGTGCCCGACGTGTACGGTGACGTATTGGCGGGGACATCGGCGAATCCGAAGATGTGGGTGTCGACGATGTCGTAGTAGGAGGCCGACACCGCAGCACTCCCTGTCAGCCCGTCCATTTCCGTCAGCACGCCCTGCAAGTACTCGTTGGTCATGCCGGCGAGGACGATCTTGGCCGACGGATTGGCTGCTCGGATGGCGAGCGCCGTCTTCTGGATCAGCCTGGCGTAGTCGCGCTGCGACCCGCCCCAGAACTGGGTATTCATCGGCTCGTTGGAAATCTGGAAGTACTGTGTGTACGGCTTGAGCGCGTTGACGCCACCGGTCACGTACTGGGTATACGCTACGTCATCGCACGGATAGCGCGCGAC
>JBKJUD010000036.1:0-3348 GCA_046590735.1 Candidatus Eiseniibacteriota bacterium
CGCCGCCGCCACCGGCAAGGTCGGCGCGCTGCGCTACGACCCGTTTGCCATGCTGCCATTCTGCGGCTATCACATGGGCGATTACTTCCAGCACTGGCTCGACATCGGCGCGACCGCCGGCGCCAAGCTCCCGTCGATCTATCACGTGAACTGGTTCCGCAAGGGGAGCGACGGCAAGTTCCTGTGGCCGGGATACTCCGAGAACTCGCGCATCATCAAGTGGATCTTCGAGCGCGCGACCGGCAAGGCCGACGCGGTGGAGACGCCAATCGGGCGCCTGCCGGCGCCGGGATCGCTGGACCTGGGCGGGCTGAACTTGTCGGCGGAGGCGCAGGAGGAGTTGCTGCGCGTGGACATCGAGGCGTGGCGCAACGAGGTGCCGTCGATGCGCGAGCACCTCGCGAAGTTCGGCGCGAAGTTGCCGCAGGGCGTGAAGGACGAACTCGAGGCGCTGGCGCAGCGGTTGGAGGCGGCGCAGGAGGTGGGGGCGGGGAGGTAGCGTCGCTTCGTCGAATCGTCGAACACACGAAAGCCCGGGAGGCGGCCACCTCCCGGGCTTTCGCATGCGCGGCACCGGGTGGGGCGGCGGTCAGACCTCCGGCCGCGCGCCGCGTGTCGCGCCCGCCGACGCCACCACCACGCACACGACCGCGATCCACTGCGACAAGTGCAGCGACTCCTGGAGCACGAGGAGGCCGATGAGGGCCGCCATCGCGGGCTCGAGGCTCATGAGGATGCCGAATGCGCGCGGGGGCATCGTGCGGAGTGCTTCCAGTTCCAGCGAGTACGGCACCACCGACGACAACAATGCCACGCCACACCCCGCACCCAAGACCCACGGCCGCACCAGCGCCGCCCCCCCGTCGGCCACGCCGAAGGGCACGACCACCAGTGCCGCGACGACCATGCCCAGCGCCAGCCCATTGCCGTGCGTTGTGTGCCGGCCCAGCGCTGCGCTCAGGAGAATGTAGAACCCCCAGCAGATCCCGGCGGCGAGGGCGAAGAGACAGCCTACGAGATCGAGGGTGCCGCCGCCGCCCATCAGCAGGATCACACCGCCCGCCGCGAGCACAGCCCAGAGCGCGTCCAGCCATCGCCGCGACCCGGCCAGCGCCACCGCCAGCGGCCCCAGGAACTCGATGGTCACCGCGACCCCCAGCGGTATCCGGGCTAGCGCCTGGTAGAAGCACAGGTTCATCAGGCCGAGGATCACGCCGTAGCCCAGCACGACTCGCCACGCGCGACGATTCATTCGCAGGGACGGCCGCCACACCACCATCAGCACCGCTGCCGCGAAGAAAAGCCGCAACGTGACCGTCCCGAGGCTGCCGACTGTGCCGAACAGGTGCTTGGCGAACGCCGAGCCCACCTGCACGCTGACGATTCCGAGAAACACCAGCGCCGTCGGCGGAATCGCGTGGATCGTTCGTCCGGCTTGCGCGGGCAGGGAGGATCGGGGGGACACGCCGCGTTCGGTTCTGTCGTCGGTCATGGGGGCCACGCGCGGATTCTCAAGGAGCGGGCCCCGGTCGTCACCAGAATTTCCCCGGCTGCGGGACGCGACCAGGCTTCTTCCCGCAAGTCGCCACCAATCGCTACCCCGGCCGTCGCTTCGGATGACGGCTGTCCGCGCTGATGCTGATCAAGATCCCCAGGGCGTGCGGGGCCACCCTCCGCTTTGTGTGCGCGGCGTGGGGGCTGTGCCAGCGTGTGCTCGGTCTGGCCTGCCGTGTCGTGTTGCTGTGATACCGCCGCAGCCTCGTGCCGCTGGCGTGTGCAGAGTGACGCTCCTCCTGGACTGCGCCCGCCGGCTCGACGTGGCGTGACCCGGTCGCCTGAGCAACCTTCGAGGCTGACCGCGCGCCCGTCCTCGGGCAAACTGTACCGGCCGCCCGGGAGCCGCACGTCGGCGCCCTCCCCCTGCTGTGTTGAATGGACTGAAGGAGAACCCCAATGCGCACGACTCTGCTGGTGATGGCGATGGTCATCGTGGCGACGCAGGCCTCTGCCAAGCCCCCACACTTGAAGAAGCCGGACGTCGGCGCGGGGCGCGTCGCGTGGTTCGACATCACGACCAACAACATGGCACAGTCGAAGGAGTTCTACAGCAAACTCTTCGACTGGACGTACACCGGGATCGAGGGGACGGAGTACGCGGTGGAGATCGTCGCCGGCAAGTCGGCCATCGGCACGCTGCGGGTCGCGGAGGGGAAGATCAGTCCCTACAACGGCGTGGTCTACGTCCAGGTGGAGGACATCCAGGCGAGTTGCAAGAAGGCGACGGACCTGGGGGGAACGCTCATCCCGGGGTTCCCGTTCGACTTGTCGGACGGCAGGGGCTCGATCGGGCTGGTGAACGATCCGGCGGGACATCCGCTCGGGATGTACTCGAAGACGCCGCTCGCGGCGCAGACGCCCGCATCCAAGTAACGGCGGCTCACCCTGGGCCGCCGGTGACCGACCGCCGGCTCTGGGCGGTGGACGGCCCGGAAATTTGACCGCAGAGGATCATTGCCAGCGGGCGTCCGATTGTGTACTTTGTAATGCAGAGTCCTCTGCGACATGACGTATCGGGGACCGACTGGGCCACGCGGAGGAACGCATCGTGACAACTGGCGGCATTCACCCGCTCCTCGAAAATCCCGAGGCGCTCGAAACGCTGTATCGGCAGGATGCCGAGGCCTTCCGGCGCTCGCTGGACATGGCCTGCCAGGCCGACCCGGACAACGTCCTGCTGCGCGCCTGGCGCGCCCGGCTCGCCGCCCCGCCGGCGGCGGCGGGGGGAGGGCGTCCGCACCGCCTGGCCATCGCCATCGCCATCGCCTTGGGCTGCGGCGCCCTGGTCCGGCTTCCCGCCATCGCCCTGGGCGACGAGTGGTTCTACCCGCGATTCGCCCCCTCGCTGATCCTCCTCGCGCTGAGCGCCTACTTCTGGATCGCGGCGCCCGATCGCCGGCGCCTGGTCGCGGGCTTGGCGCTCGCGCTGTCCGCGGCGGCGTACGTGAGCGCGCTCCCCCGCGACACGGACTCGGTGGTGATGGCCCTGATCCATCTGCCGGTCGTGTTTCTCGCGTTCCTCGGGCTGGTGTTCGCCGGCGACGCGTGGCGCGACGTGGCCGCGCGGATCGACTTCGTGCGCTACGGCGGCGAGCTGGTCGTGCTGGCCAGCCTGGTCGCGCTAGGCGGGCTGGTGTTCAGCGGTGTGACGATCGGCTTGTTCCAGATGGTCTCGCAGCACGCGCAGCAGTGGTACGTCGAGAACGTGGGCGTCTTCGGCGCGGTGGCCGTCCCGGTCGCCGGGACGTATCTCTACGACACCGTGTTCCATCGCCGCACCGGCATCGCCGC
>JBKJUD010000063.1:0-4996 GCA_046590735.1 Candidatus Eiseniibacteriota bacterium
CCGCACGCCGCGGCGCTGGCCCAGACGCTGTTCGCCCGCCTCAGACGACCCGGCGCCCGCGCGCGGTACCGGCTGGCGAGCCTGCCACCTCCCCTACAGCATGAGGGTGTCGACCGCAAACGGATCGCCCGGGCCGATCGGCTCAACGTCTACCCCGTACGCATCGCGAAACGCCCGTCCCGAACCGCGACGCGGCGACCACTTGATCTCGAACGCGCGCAAGGCGTCCCCTTGCTTGACGACCAGATCCACCTCCGACTGCGCCCGGGTGCGCCAGAAGTACAACTCCGCTGGCGAGCCGAGTAACGCGTTGCGCTTGGCGACTTCCGCGATGACCCAGTTCTCCCACACCGCACCGATGTCGGGCCGGAAGGCGTCCGTCGAGAACGCGCTGAGCAGGGCGTTGCGGATGCCCGTGTCCCAGAAGAACACCTTCTGGCGCTTGGCGATTTCCTTGCGCGGGTTCGTGCTGAAGGCGGGCAGACGGAAGATGACGAAGGTGTGTTCCAGCAGGTCGAGATAGCGATCCACCGTCGGGCGCGCCATCTGCAGCTGCGTCGCCAGTTCGTTCACCGAAATCTCGGCTCCCGCTTGATGGGCGAGCAAGAGCAACAACCGCTTGATGAGATCCGGCGACTTGACCAAGCCGGTCTGCAGGACATCCTTCCAGAGATAGTCCGAACTGAGCTCGCGCAACAATCGCGTCGGGTGATCGCTGGTCACGATCTCCGGGTAGCTGCCGTACGCCAGGCGCTGCATGAGGAACGCGCGCAACTGCGGCGCGAAGCGTGCGCGCAGGTGAGCGGGCACGGCATCGGCATCTGCCCAGACCTGCGTGCCGAGCGTCTCGGAGAACAGCAGCGGGGGCAGGACGAGCGTCCACTTGCGGCCGGTGAGGCTCTCCGCAGCCTGGTCCAGCAAGTCCAGCGACGAGGATCCGAGGAGCAGGAACTTCGCGGGCAGTCGCGCATCGTGCCACCCCTTGATGATGCTCGACGTCTCGGGCAGGCGCTGCGCCTCATCGATCACGAGCACCGCCGGATTGCGGAGCGAACGCAAACCGTCCATGGGCGCCAGCGCAGCGGCAGCCTGAAACCGTGCCTTGTCGACCTCGACGTCGAAATTGAGGTAGACAGCATCCTGCCCCGCCAGGACATGCTCCACCAGCGTCGTCTTCCCGACCTGCCGCGCGCCGAGAATCACCCCGACCTTGTCGCCGGCGAGGATATCCCGCAATTGCTGCTCGGCTGCTCTCTTGAGATACATATAGATCAATCTAACCTATTATGCTGTATATTGCAATATGACGTATCGACGACACTCTTGCGCCCTACGCGGGGGTGGAACGCGCCGATTCGGTCGCGAAATTGTGCCCCCTTTGTGCCCTTTTCGGTCCAAGAGGGCACAATCTGGAACAAAATAGCTCAGCAGGTAAGTGCTTCTTTCACAATGCGCTGCTTGTTCCTGATCGTACCGCCTGACCCCCTCCAGCCGCCTCATGACCCAAAGGTCGCAGGTTCAAATCCTGCCCCCGTCACCACTCATCTTTCCAGAACGGCCGAGGCTGTCCTCTTTTTGTTTTCCTGCGCGTCGTCCGTTCGCACGTCCTCCCCTGGCCCCCCGCACTCCCGACACGGGGGAACCCGCGAAACCGCTCAGCCCTGCGCCGGGGCGGCCTCACCGGAGGGAACGATCCCGCTCACCGGTGGCTCCGTCCGTATTTATCACAGGCGGGAGGTCGCGATGGGGCGAGGGCTGAGGGAAACACGACGGACGGCAGGGGCGCCGCACGCGGCGCGGCGACGGCGGTCGACGCGAACCTGCCTGGGGCACGGGGGCCGCCGGGTCCCGATCGCGGCCGCGGTGGCAAACACGCGCGGCAGCGGCCCCTTCGCATGGCGCTCCGGATGCCGTCGTTGCGCCACCGCTTCCTCGGCGAGGCGCGCGCCCCCCCGCACCGCTCCGAACGGCAGTTGGGAGGTTAGCGCCCACCCCCGCCCCACGCCTCGAACACCTCGCGCGCGATTCGCGCAATCCTCTCCTCCGTTTGGCGGACCGTCCCGCGCGGTTCCCCCACGAGCACGGCGATCGCCACATCAGCCCCGTTCGGCAGCCGGACGACGCCGACATCGTTGATCGCCACCGTGACACCACGCGACGTGCCGCCCGTGCCGGTCTTGCGCGCCACCGGCGTGCCCTTGGGCAGCAGCGCGGGCAGTCGATTGGGCGCGGTGCGGCACCGTGCGAGGATCGCCTCCAGCGTGTCGGTCGACGTCGCGGACAGCAACTCGCGTCGCCATAACCGCTCGAGCAGGTGGACGCAGGCGTCCGCGGTGCCGGTATCGCGCACGTCGAGCAACATCGCAGCCGCCGCGCTGTCATGCACCGCGCGCGGCATGGCGGCGCGGAGCACGCGAATCTCCTCCGCCGATGACATCGTGTCGGCGCCGGGCGGCACGCCATACCAGTCGTTCCCGAGTCCGCGCTCGCTACGGTCGATGCGCAGGTCCCGGATCCCGTGGCGCTCCAGCCACTCGGTGACGGCGAGCGGGCCGCCCGCGAGACGCAGCAGGGCATCGGCCGCGGTGTTGTCGCTGCGCGTGAGCGCGAGGTCGATGAGCCGGTGCAGGGTGACCGGGCCGCCGCCTCGCGGGTAGCGATCGCCGAGTTCGCCCCGGGGATGCATGTCCTGGGGGAGCAGCGTGATCGGCGTGCTCCACGTCCAGCGTCCCTGGTCGACTCCGTCGAGCACCACGACCGCGATGGGAAGCTTCACCACGCTCATCAGCGGGAGACGGGTATCCGCGTTGACGCGCGCGACGCGACCGTCGCTCAGGCGCTTCGCCACGATGGAATAGTGCCCGGTGCCGCTGCGGGCGATGGCGTCCAAGCGCGCGGCGAGGACGGTGTCGGGGTGCTCGGCGTAGCGATCGGCAGTCGGTGATGTCGCTGCGCGCGTGTTGCCTGTGTCACCGGATTCGGCCCGGCGCGCCGGGCGGATCGCGAGCCACGCGGCGAGGGCCACGACTGCGACCAGGGCGAGTGCAGCCGCGCTTTTCGCCCCCCGCATGGCTATCGCGGGGACGGCGCGGCCGCGATGCTGCGCTCCGCACACCCATGCATCACACGGTCACCAACGCGCACGACCGCAGCGTAGGCATATGCACGATCGGACATCCCGTCGCTACACGGTGTCTCGCGGATCGTCAGTTCCAGGGCGGTGGCCGCGCTGTCGTCGAGCACGGTGCGGAACACCAGGGCGGCGCCCTCGCGCGTCGGCGCCGCGTACGCGCCGTGCACGCCCTCCGGGCGGTCGGGTTCGCTGAACACGATTCCCCCGGACGTCACGCGCACGGCCCAGAATGGCTCATTGCCGAGCACCATGTACGCGACGGTGTCTGCGGGGGCTTCGGCGGGCCGCGCGGTTGGCGTGGCTCGCTCGTTTCTGGCGCAGCCGGGCACGGCCGCGACGGCGGCCAGCGCGAGGAGCACCATTCGGCATCGTGCAAGGATCATCGTGCGACTCCCATCGCCCCGCGGTCGTCTGCGCTCCGTCCCGGTACGGCGGTGTCCGCCGGCTGGTTGCCGCGACCGTCCCCGATATCAGGACAGGGCCGCGGTGCTCCCCGGACTGTATCTGCTCCGGGGAATCGCGGCAACGACCTGGCACCAACACGCACGACGTCTTCCGGTCACCTCTTCCGCCAAGCCGGAACCTTCTCAGCGGTTCCCGTTCCAAGTGGAAGACTGGAATGGGGTGCATAGCGGGACACGGAGAACACCATGTACTGGTTTCATGGGATGTACTTCTGGCTGGGCTTGCTCGGGCTCGTCGCCGTCATCACCGCCTTTGCCGCGGTCACCGGCATCAAGCCCAAGGGGACGGAGCACCTCACGCACACTCGCATGCTGACGATGGCGCGGATCGCGCTCCTGCTGCTCGTCGTCATTGCGGGCGTGGCCTACTTTCTTGGCCGGGCGCGCTCGCACAGGTGACGCACCGGGCATCCAGGAAGCGGCGCCTCTGAGCACGCGCAGCGGAATTGGTGATGAGCACGCGCTCCGGCGACCTCGATCCCGGCGTGGCACCGTACCGGATCGCCCGATCCGTGTGCCGCCTGCTCGCTTCTACCGCCCCGAGGAAATCCTCGCCATGCACACCCCCACGCTCACGCCGGACCTGCTGCGCAAGCTCGACGCGTATTGGCGCGCCGCGAACTATCTGTCCGTCGGCCAGCTCTATCTGTGCGACAATCCGCTGCTGCGCCGGCCGCTGGTGATGACGGACGTGAAGCACATGCTGCTCGGGCACTGGGGCACGACGCCCGGGCAGAACTTCATCTACGTCCACTTGAACCGCGTGATCACGAAGTACGACCTCGACATGATCTACGTCTCCGGTCCCGGCCACGGCGGTCCCGCCGTCGTGGGCAACACCTATCTCGAGGGCAGCTACAGCGAGATCTATCCGAACATCAGCCAGGACGAAGCGGGGTTGCAGAAGCTGTTCCTGCAGTTCTCGTTTCCCGGCGGCATTCCCAGCCACGCGTCGCCGGAGTGCCCCGGCTCGATTCACGAGGGCGGCGAACTCGGGTATTCGCTCAGTCACGCGTTCGGCGCGGTCTTTGACAATCCCGATCTCGTCGTCGCATGCGTGGTCGGCGATGGCGAGGCGGAGACCGGGCCGCTGGCCACGTCGTGGCAGTCCAACAAGTTTCTCGATCCCATCAACGATGGCGCGGTGCTGCCGCTCCTGCACCTCAACGGTTACAAGATCGCCAACCCGACCATTCTCGCGCGGATCGAACCGGAAGAACTGGATCAGTTCCTGCGCGGTAACGGTTGGACGCCATACTACGTCGAGGGACACGAGCCGGCGCTGATGCACGAGGCGATGGCCGCGACCCTCGATGTGGCTGTGGAGGAAATTAAACGCATCCAGCACGAAGCCCGCGTAAACGGCAACACCATGCGCCCGCGTTGGCCCATGATCGTC
>JBKJUD010000065.1:0-2703 GCA_046590735.1 Candidatus Eiseniibacteriota bacterium
GGGGCCGACGCGCTCGCGGCGATGGTGTATCATCGAGCGCTCCTGCGCGGGGATGTGGAGGGTCACGGCGTCCCAGAGTTGCATTTCCCGCCCCTTGAGTCCCTGGCGCCCCGCGGATGTGGTGGGCGAAAACCGTCCCCGTGCCGACAACGGGACGGGCGACAGGCAGTTCGACCGCGTCAGGGGCCCTGCCGGCCCCCGGCCACGGATGTGCGAGCCACGGGTTGCCGGGACGGGCGCCGGGGTGCGATCAACGGAGGATCAGGCGGGACGATGAAGCTCGCGGTCTTTGGTCTCGGGTATGTGGGGTCGGTGTCGTCGGCGTGTTTCGCGCGCCTGGGGCACGCGGTGGTGGGGGTGGACATCAACCGCTTCAAGGTCGAGCGCATCGCCTCCGGGCATTCGCCGATCGTGGAACGGGAACTCGGCGAGTTGATCCGCGACGGCGTCGCGGGCGGCCGGCTGACCGCCACCGACAATTACGAGGAAGCGCTGCGCGGGGCCCAGGCCTCGATCGTCTGCGTCGGGACGCCGAGCGCCGAGAACGGCAGCCTCGACCTCTCGCACGTGCGCCGCATGACGCAGAAGATCGGCGCGACGCTGGCACAGATGTCGGACTACCACGTGCTGATCGTGCGCAGCACCATGCTGCCGGGCAGCGTCGAGGAGGAGATCGTCCCACTGCTGGAGTCCGCCTCCGGCCGCCACGTGGGCGCCGACCTCGGGGTCTGCTACAACCCGGAATTCCTGCGCGAGGGCACCGCGGTCGCCGACTTCTTCGCGCCGCCGCTGACCGTCGTGGGGGTGAGCGACGCGCGCGCCGAGGCGGTGGCGCGCGAGCTGTACGCCGGCGTCGACGCGCCGTTCTTCACCACCACGATCCGCGCCGCCGAGATGGCCAAGTACGTCTCGAACACCTGGCACGCGCTGAAGGTCACCTTCGCCAACGAGATCGGCAACCTGTGCAAGGCCGAGGGCATCGACTCGCACGAGGTCATGCGCATCTTCTGCCAGGATACCAAGCTCAATCTCTCGCCCTACTATCTGAAGCCCGGGTTCGCCTTCGGCGGCTCGTGCCTGCCCAAGGATGTCCGCGCGATCCTCTACCGGTTGCGCCAGCGCGGCATCACCTCGCCGGTGCTCGAGGCGATCCTGCCGAGCAACGCGCTGCAGGTCGACCTCGCGCTCAAGACGATCGAGAAACTGCGGCGCAAGAAGATCGGCATCCTCGGCCTGTCGTTCAAGGCCGAGACAGACGACCTGCGCGAGTCGCCGATCATCCATGTCGTCGAGTCGCTGGTGGGCAAGGGCTACCAGCTGCGCGTCCACGACACCAACGTGGAGATGTCGCGCATCATCGGCGCCAACAAGCAGTTCCTCGAAGAGGAGGTGCCCTACATCCCGCAGGTGCTGACCCCGAGGCTGTCGGACGTCACCGAGTGGGCCGAGGTCCTGGTCATCGCCAACTCCGGCGCCGAGTACGCCGATGTCGCCGCGCACCTGCGGCCCGACCAGTCACTGGTCGACCTGGTGCGCATCTCGGACGCTCCACAGAACACCGCGGGCAAGTACGTTGGCCTCTGCTGGTAAGGTCCTCATGCTGGTCGAGAACCTCACGGTTCCCTTCGACCGCCGCATGTGGCAGGAGGCGCAGGCGCTGCGCGACGGGGGCTACGGCGTTGCCGTGATCTGCCCCAAGGGCGGGCAGTGGCAGAAGGGCTACGAGAACCTCGAGGGCGTGCACATCTACCGCTACGCGCCGCCGCCCGAGGCTCGCGGCAAGCTGGCGTACGTGTGGGAGTACAGCTACTCGTGGGCGGCCACCGCGCTGCTGTCGCTGGTGGTGTTCGCGCGGCACGGCTTCGACATCATCCACACCGCCAATCCGCCCGACATCTTCTTCCTGCTGGCGCGGCTTTACAAATTTCTCGGCAAGAAGTTCGTGTTCGACCAGCATGACCTGTGTCCCGAGGTGTTCATGTCGCGCTTCGGCACCCGCGAGGGCACGCTGCCGCGGCTGCTGTTCTTCCTCGAGTCGCTCTCCTACAATACCGCCGACATCGTGCTCTCCACCAACGAGTCGTATCGCGAGGTGGCGATCAGCCGCGGGCGCAAGGCACCCGAGAGCGTGTTCGTGGTGCGCAGCGCGCCCGACCTCTCGAAGTTCCACGAGGTGCCGGCCGACGACACGCTGCGCGCGGGCAAGACGTTCCTGGTCGCCTACCTCGGGGTGATGGCGCCGCAGGACGGCGTCGACTACCTGATTCGCGCCATCGACCACGTCGTCCACGCGCTCGCCCGCCGCGACATCCGCTTCGTGCTGATCGGCGCCGGCGACTCGTGGCACGACCTCCAGGCGATGGCCTCCGAGCGCGGGCTGGACGAATGGGTGCACTTCACCGGCCGCATTTCCGATGCCGACCTGCAGCGCTATCTCTCCTCGGCCGATGTCGGCGTGGCGCCCGATCCCAAGAACGAACTCAACGACGTCTCGACGATGAACAAGATCCTCGAGTACATGGCGGTGGGCAAACCGATCGTCTCGTTCGACCTGAAGGAGTCGCGCTACTCGGCGCAGGACGGCGCGGTGTACGCGACGCCCAACGACGAACTCGACTTCGCGCGCAAGATCGTCGAGTTGCTCGACGACCCGCCGCGCCGCGCCGCGATGGGCGCGCGCAACAAGATCCGTCTGCAGGAGAA
>JBKJUD010000076.1:0-4113 GCA_046590735.1 Candidatus Eiseniibacteriota bacterium
CCACCGCCGAGAAATCGCGCCGCGCAGGCCGAGGCCAGCGCGAACGCCGCCACCCCGAGCGCCGCGTGATAGCGGCGCGGCCGCGCCACGATCGCCTCGACGCCCTCGATGCCCTGCAGGATGGTCATGCGGCCGGCCACCACCGCGTCGGCGACACCGGACAGCAACGTCAGCTTCTCGAGATGCAGCTCGCCCGGGTCGACGCGCAGGAGCGCGGTGCGCTGCTCCTCCGGCCGGCCGAACGAGGCGAACAGCGAGGTCGGCGTCGAGAAGAACTGGCCAGTGACCCCCAGTTGCGGCGCCACGTCGGCGATGAGTTCCTCGAGCCGGTAGGCCGGCGCGCCGTAGGTGTGCAGCGCGCGCGCCAAGCCGAGCACGAAGGCGATGGCGTCGCGCTCGCGGCGGTCGGCCGGGTTCGGAATCATCCAGCAGGGCTCCTGGGGGGAAACGAAACCGCCCCGCCTCCCGGGGGAGGCAGGGCGGCGCGCAACACGTCCAACGGTGGGGCTAGTTGAACATCACGTTGAGGCACACCGGGATCCACGCGTTGTTGAAGTTGTCCTTCGAAGCCGTGTGGTACATGGCGCTGAGACCCCAGCCCATCTTGGCGCCGGCCTTCATGTGGAACCCCACGAGGCCATTGAAGCCCAGCATGCTCTTGGTGGACGACGCCGCGACGTTTCCGGTCATCGAGGAGGTCTTCACGCTGTAGAGCCCGAAGCCGGCACCGAAGTACGGGTGGATATTACCCTGCATCGGCGGGGCGAGGACGGCGTCGACGATCCCATCCATGATCTTCGCCTTGCGGTCGGTCGTGATGCTGATGTCGTCGCCACCCAGCTGGTTGTAGTCGCCCTGGAAGGCGAGGCCGAAGTTCTTCCCGGCCGGCATCACCAGCGCAGTCACGTGACCATTGAACCCGGCGTTGTAGAGAGCATCCTTCAGGTCCCCCACCGGAACAGCCACACCACCGCCCACGCCGAAGTGCACAACAGAGTCAGCAGCCTGGGCCGCACCCGCCAACAGCGCGGTGCCGACCAGCATGACTGCGAATGCGTGCGTGAAGCGCTTCATCGAGAGTTCCTCCGTGGAATCACGTCTTGCCAGGGCGTCATCTGCGCCCCCCACGCCGCGCATTCGAGGGACGAGGGCGCGGCACGGCGGGAGACGCTACCTCAGCGTCCCAAGAATCGCAACCTTCGACAGCTCCCGGTGGCCCGGGGTTCCTATCTCTGTTTGGAGCCGCCCGGGGTGCGCTTGCGCCCCGGCGGGGGCGCGCTCGCCGGCCCGACCGCGCCCGGGTCCGGCAGTGGCGTGGCGGACGGATCCCAGAACACCGTGGCGGCGTGGCGCATCTCGCGGTAGGTGGCGACCGGGCCGCCGCGGCGGAACAGGTAGTCGGTGCTGGAGAACACCACGCCCTCGGCGCCGCGCCGGCGGGCCTGCCGTGCCGAGGCCGCGCGCGACACGCGATCAAGGCCGGTGGTACTCCACACCGTGAACCCGCTCGCCCGCAGCGAGTCGATGCTGGCCAGCACGGTGTCGCGCGGGGTGTCGTGGCGATCGAGGACGATGAGGTCTCGGGGCAGCGCGTGGCGCAGGGCGACGGTGTTGAAGATGCCGCCGCGGCAGTTCGACAGACCGGGCGCTTCCTGCGGGCGCAACAGCGAGGCGCCGTAGATCGCGGTGCGGACGCCCTTGGCGGCGAGCAGGGCGTGGGCGGTCGTCACGCTCTGCGCGAACAGCGCCTGCGCCTCCCCCGGGGCCAGCGAGTCGTACCGCGCGGCCTCGTGGCCGATCAGCACCGTCGACACGCCGAGCGAGTCGACGAGCTCGCCGAGCAGGCGTTGCACCAGCGCGCGCGCTGCCGGGGTGCGGATATCCAGCGTGCTCGGGTTGAGCAGTGCCTCGGGATGCGCGGGGCCGAACAGCACGTCCTGGCGTGCCAGCAGGTCGACGCCGATCACCACGTCGAGGCCGGCGGCCCGCGCGTTGGCGACCAGCTCCTTGAGGTAATGCATGTTGAGCAGCGTCTCGTCGGTGGCCAGCTCGGGCAGCGTGTCGAATCCGGCGACGTTGTCGACCTGCACGATCACGTGCGTGAAACGGTCGCGGCCCAGCGCCGCGAGGATGTCGGCCATCGGGAAAATGCGCAGGTCGCGGGCGAACACCAGCGACATCTCGAACGCGCGCACCGGATACGCCGGCTCGCCGGCGCCCAGCGCGTGCGGCAGCGGCAGGGTGTCGGGTACCGCGATGAAGTGCATCATGCCGCCCGCGCCCGGCAGGCCGGACGGCACCTGGGCACGCGCGGCCGGCGCCACGGCAGCGCCGCATGCCACGACGCCGAGGAGCAGGCCGAGCGCGCGCCCGCGCGTGGCGCGAAGGGATGTGTGGATCATGCGAGTCTCCGAGGCAAGTGCGCCCGGCCGCCGGGCACGGCGCGAAGGTGCGGTGCGATGCGGACGTTCAGGCGCCCGGGACGCGGCGGCTGGTCCGCCCTCCGGCCAGCGCCCCGTAGTAGATGTCCTCGACGCGATCGACGACGTGCTCCCACGAGAACTGTTCCTGGACCAGCCGGCGCGCCCGCGCCTCGTAGGACGCCACGAGCTCCGGTTCCGACAGCAGCCGTTCCATCTTCTCGCGCAGGTCGCCGACATCGGCGCGGCGGAAGCTGACCGCGTCCTCGCCGGTGACCTCGAGATTCTCCGGGATGTCCGAGGTCAGCACGCAGCGGCCATAGGACAGCGCCTCGAGCAGCGTCAGCGACAGCCCTTCGACGGTCGAGGGCTGCACCACGAATGCGCCGTTCGACCACAACTCCTCGAGCACGTCGCCATAGACGTAGTCGAGGAACAGGATGCGCTCGGATTCATGGCGCTTGAGTTCCTGCACGTAGCCGTCGCTGAAGCTCGAGCCGCCGGCGATCACCAGTTTGACGTCGGGAAAGCGGTCCTGGAGCTGGGAAAATGCCTCGAGCAGGAAATGGCAGCCCTTCTCCGGCACCAGTCGCCCGACGAACAGCACGTAGCGCCCCTCCCCCGTTCCCAGGCCGAAGCGGCGAATCTTGTTCGGCGGGCGCTCGATGGGCACGCTGGTCCCGTTCGGGATGACTTCGGGGATCAGGCCGTACTTCTGGTCGAAGTACTGCGACAGCGTGCGCGAGACGACGATGGTCGAGGTCGGAAAGTGGATCGCCGGGTACTCGCACTGCTTGAGCAGCCACGCCGCCAGCGGGCCCCACTTCTGCCGCTCCCAGTCGAGCCCGTGCACGGTCACCACGCTTTTCATCGAGCGCAGGCGGGGGATGCCGCTGAAGATGCTCGGCCCCAACGCGTGAAAGTGCACGATGTCGTACGGGCGCACCAGCGCGTCGAAGGTGGCGAGCGCGGTATGCGTGGCGGTGTCGAGGTGCTTGGTGTTGATGCTCGGCAGGCGGCGCAGGCGGATGCCGTGATAGCTGCCGCGCTGCTTGCTGTAATAGAGCCGCGAGTACACCGTCACCTCGTGGCCGCGCTCCACCAGGCGCGCTGCGATCTCCTCGACGTGCCGCTCGATGCCGCCGTAGGTCGCGGGCATGCCCTTCTGCCCGATCATCGCGATGCGCAGCGGCGGACGCGCGGGATCGCGCGGCGGCGTCGCGTGGTTGCCGGGACGCACGCTCATGCCGCGGCGGCCTCATAGATCTGGTGTAGGCGTTGCAGGTGCGCTTCCGGCGCAAAGTCGGCCTCGATGCGGGCGCGCGCGGTGCGCCCCTGCGCCCGCGCCGTGGCATCCGAGGCCAGCGCGCGACGGAGCGCCTCGGCGAGACTCGCCGGGTCGCGGGGGGTGAAGGTGTAGCCGGTCACGCCGTCCTCCACCAGTTCCGGGATGCCGCCGATGCGCGCGCCCACCACCGGGCGGCCCAGCGCCATCGCCTCGAGCACCGCAAAGGGCAGGTTCTCGTACCATTCCGACGGCACCACCACGACGCGCGCGCGTCGCACCGCCTCCTGCAGCGCATCGCCACCGAGGAAACCGAGCAAGGTGATGTCGACGCCTGCCGCCTGCGCGGCCTCCAGCGCGGGACGTTCCGGTCCTTCGCCGGCCACCGCCAGGCGCGCGCCGGGCAGC
>JBKJUD010000116.1:0-3701 GCA_046590735.1 Candidatus Eiseniibacteriota bacterium
CACGGCCGGCAGCCGCTGATCCTGTACGCGAGCCACCCGCACTTCACGCAGACCAACGCGATTTCCGGCAGCCTGGGCGAGGGCACCGGCGGCGTCACCGAGACGCTCAAGCGCCGCATCGTGCTGCCGATGGCCGGGCCCCTCGAGGACACCGACCACGTGCTCGCGCACGAGTTGGTGCACGCGTTCCAGTTCGACATGACCGGGCAGTCGCACGGCGGCCTCACCGGCGGCAACAGTCCGGCCGCGCGGCTGCCGCTGTGGTTCATGGAAGGCATGGCCGAGTACATGAGCCTCGGCCCGGTCAACGCGCACACCGCGATGTGGATGCGCGACGCCGTGCAGTCGAAGGACCTGCCGACCATCCGCGACCTCGAGCGCTCGAACAAGTATTTCCCGTACCGCTATGGCCAGGCGCTGTGGGCGTACATCGGCGGCCGCTTCGGCAATGAATCCATCGCCGACATCCTCAAGGCCGCCACCCGCGCGCGCAGCGGCAGCGACGCCATCGAGGCGACGCTCAAAGTCAACCCCGACACCCTGTCGCGCCAGTGGCACCGCGCGCTGCGCGAGTGGGCGCTGCCGCAGCTGATGGTCTCGCAGAAGCCCGACTCGCTGGCCACCGTGATCCTCAGCAAGGCGAAGGGTGCGGGCGACCTGAACCTCGGGCCGGTGCTCAGTCCCGACGGCACGAAGGTGCTGTTCTACTCGGAGAAGGACCTGTTCTCCGTCGAGTTGTACATGGCCGACGCTGCCACCGGCAAGATCGTGCGCAAGCTGACCAAGACCACCGTCGACCCGCACTTCGAGAGCCTGCAGTTCATCTACTCGGCCGGCGCGTGGAGCCCGGATAGCCGGTTGATCGCGCTCGGCGCAGTGGCCGAGGGACAACCGATCCTCTCGATCGTCAGCGCCACCAGCGGCAAGCCGGTGCGCGAATTCCACTTCCCCGAACTCGGGCAGGTGCTCTCGCCGAGCTGGTCGGCCGATGGCAAGTGGATCGCGTTCTCCGCGCAAGTCGACGGGGTCACCGATCTCTACGTCGCCGACGCGCAGACTGGCCAGCTCACCCGCCTCACGCACGACCTCTACGCCGACCTGCAGCCGGCGTGGGCGCCGGACAGCAGCGAACTGGTGTTCGTCACCGATCGCTTCACCACCGACCTCCCGACGCTCACCTACGGGCACCTCCGGCTCGCCATCTGGAACGCGGCCAGCGGCGCGATCCGCGAACTCGGCGGCCTGCCGCACGCGAAGAACATCAACCCGCAGTTCTCGGCCGATGGATCGCGCGTCTACTTCGTCAGCGACCACGCCGGCGTGTCGAACCTGTTCACGCTGGCGCGCGGCTCCGGGGAGATCCGCCAGCTCACGCACATCAGCACCGGCATCAGCGGCCTCACCGAGACCGCACCGGCACTGTCGGTGGCGACGCGCGGCGACCGCCTGGCGTTCAGCGCGTACCAGCACGGGCACTACAACATTTACACATGGGACGGGCTCGCCGCGCACCAGGGCGAGGTCGTGCACCTGGAGCAGTCCGCCGCGGCGACCGCGGCGGCAGTCGCGGACCTCGCACTGTCCGGGGCGCACGGCTCGCACGCCACCGCGGCGACCGCCGCGACGGAGCGCGCGACCCCCGCGACCGTCGCGACCGTCGCACAGCCCGACGCGGCGCCCTCGGACAGCACCGCGCACTCGGTCGCCGCCGGCATGCGCGCCAGCGATCGCACGCTGCTCGCGGCACCGCTGGCCGCCACGCTGCCACCCACCGATCGCACGCCCGAAGAGCGCACCTGGCGCGCGCAGACCGAGAAGCTGGCGCGCGCCGACACCACCACGTTCACCGAGTCGCGCTACCGGCCGAAGCTCTCGGTGGACTACATCTCGCAGCCGTCGTTCGCGGTGGGCGCGTCGAGCCAGGGCGTGGCGGTGGGCGGCGGCAGCGCGCTCTACTGGAGCGACATGCTGGGCAACAAGAACCTGCTCACGCTTTTCCAGTTCCAGAGCGCCGGCGGCAAGGTGCTCGACAACCTGGGATTGCTGGTGGGATACGAAGATCGCTCCTCGCGCTGGAACCGCTCGCTGCTGGTCGGCCAGATCCCCTACATCACGCACTACTACGATTATCAGAGCGGCCCCACGGCGGACTCGCTCCGCGACCTGTACCTGTGGCAGATCAACCGGCAGGCGATCGTCGCGGCGTCGTATCCGCTCTCGCAGGTCAAGCGCATCGAGGTCAGCGGCGGCTTCGAGCAGGTGAGCTTCTCCAGCCAGGTGCGCACGCAGGCCATCAACCCGGAAACCGGCTACGCGGACTACGAGTACACGCGCAACCTGTCCACCGACGGCTACAAGCCGTATGCGTTGGCGGTGGCCAGCGGCGCGCTGGTGTACGACACCTCGATCTTCGGCGGCACCAGCCCGGTGAACGGGCAGCGCTACCGGCTCGAGCTGTCCCCGTCGATCGGCGGCCTGCAGTTCGTCGAGGCGCTGGCCGACTTCCGGCGCTACGTCATGGTCAAGCGGCAGCTCTCGCTGGCCGGGCGCGTGCTGCACTTCGGCCGGTATGGCCGCGACTCCGACAGCAACCGGCTGTCGCAGATCTATCTCGGCTACCAATCGTTGATCCGCGGTTACGATTACGGCAGCTTCACGACCGACGAGTGCGTGAGCTCCGGCGGCAGCGCGGACGGCTCGACCTGCCCGACGCTGAACCGGCTGTACGGCAGCCGCATCGCGATCACCAATCTCGAGGCGCGCGTGCCGTTGCTGGGCACGCTCGGCCTGCTGCCGTCGCCCGGCGTGCCGCCGGTGGAGCTCGCGGCGTTCTTCGACGCAGGCGTGGCGTGGAATCACATGGAAAACGCCGCGATCTTCGGCGGCACCCGCAAGGTGCTGTCCAGCTATGGCGTCGCGGTGCGCGTGAACCTGTTTGGCTTCGCGGTGGGCGAGGCGGACTTCGTGCACCCCAACAACCGCGACACGAAGGGGTGGTATTGGCAATTCGGCATCCAGCCAGGATTCTAGCCCCCCGGCCGGCGCTGCAGGCGCTGCGCCCGCGTTCACCGGCCGTGCACCGGGGACGCGGGCGTTTTCGCATGAGCCTCTGGCTCGTCGTGCTGTCGGTGATCGGCGTCGCCCGCGCGCACGCGGCCGGGCCGTACTCGGACGCGTGGCCGGTGGCGCTGCTCGCGTTCGCGCTGCTGTCGCCATCGCACGCAGCGACGCTCCTCGGCAGCGCCGTCACCCCGCTCGATGGCGCTGATGCCGGCTCGTGCGCCAACGTCCGCGATGTCGCGGCGCGTCTGGGGTCGTTGGTCGTTGCACCGCACACCGCGCTGTCGCTGCGCGCCGCGCTGAGTCTCGACGGCGGCACCGACCTCGTCCTGTGGAACGGCGACGATGTCCCGGTCCGCCTCGACCTCGCGACCGACGCGACTTCGCGCACTGCGCGCTGGACGGCGGCCGACGGCGCGGTCCTTCCCCGCGCGTCGCGCCTGCTGCACGATCCCGACGGCGCCCTGGTGCGCCGCTGCGCCGACGGCCGCGAGGAACTCGTCGCCCCGCGCCCGCCGCGCCGCCCGCCGCTCGCCGGCGTGGAGCGCTGACCGCCGCATGGCCCTCGTCCGCGCCGAAGCCATCGTCCTCGCACATCGCGATCTCGGCGACACCAGCCGGATCGTGATCGCGTACACCCG
>JBKJUD010000123.1:0-4891 GCA_046590735.1 Candidatus Eiseniibacteriota bacterium
GCGCGACCATCGTCAGGCCCATCCAGTAGGCGCTGAAGTTACCCGCGACCAGTCCGGCGAGCACGTTGAGCGACGCGCCACCCTCGCGGGAGGCCGTCACCACTTCCTCGACGTGGCGTGAGCCGGTCGAGGTGAACACCTTGGTCAGCTCGGGGATGATGGCGCCGGCCAGCGTGCCGCAGGAGATGATGGCCGACAGCTTCCACCACATCGTGCCGTCGCCCAGGTCGGCGATCAGGACCTTGGAGATCGCAAAGGTCGCGACCACCGAGACGATGGAGGTGAGCCACACCAGGCTGGTGAGCGGCTTCTCGAAGTCCATCGTGTCGGACTCGCCGTACTTCGCCTTGGCGAACGCCTCGTTGACCAGGTAGGACAGGCCCGAGGCGAGGATCATGGCGATGCGCATCACGAAGATCCACACCAGCAGCTTGACCTGGTTGGCGGGGTCCTGCACGGCGAGAAGGATGAAGGTGATGAGCGCGACGCCGGTGACGCCGTAGGTCTCGAAGCCGTCCGCGGTGGGGCCGACCGAGTCGCCGGCGTTGTCGCCGGTGCAGTCGGCGATCACGCCCGGGTTGCGGGCATCGTCTTCCTTGATGTTGAAGACGATCTTCATCAGGTCCGAACCGATGTCCGCGATCTTCGTGAAAATGCCACCGGCAATTCTCAGTGCTGCCGCGCCGAGGGATTCTCCGATCGCGAAGCCGATGAAACACGCTCCAGCGTAATCGCGCGGAACAAAAAGAAGGATGCCGAGCATCAGAACCAGCTCGGTCGAGATCAGCAGCATCCCGATCGACATTCCGGCGCGCAGCGGAATCGCGTACACCGCGTAGGGCTTGCCCCGCAGCGAGGCGAAGGCGGTGCGCGAGTTGGCGTACGTGTTGATGCGGATGCCGAACCACGCCACCCCGTAGCTGCCGGCGATGCCCAGGAGGCTCATGCCCAGCACGATGGCGACCTTGAAGGGCTCCATGTGCTGCAGGAACGCGAAGTAGTAGACCATGATCGAGCCGATGAACAACTCGAGCAGCAGCAGGAACTTGCCCTGCTGGATCAGGTAGGTCTTGCAGGTCTCGTAAATCAGCTCCGAGACCTCGCGCATCGACTTGTGCACCGGCAGCGCGGCCATCTGGCGCGAGACGACAATCCCGAACACCAGTCCGAGAACGCAGATCGCCAGACCGCTCATCAGCAGCTGGCGGCCGGTCATGCCACCGAAGCTCACGGATGCGAGGTCCGGCAACACGAGGTCGGCTTCACTGGCCAGGGCGGGGACCGCCACGAGGAGCGCCATCAGGGCGCCCAGGGACGTCATTGCACCGCGGGCAGTCGCGGTCCGGTCCGCCGCCACACAGGCGCGGAAGCTCCGGTAGGCTGACATCCAGGGTTGGAAAAGGGTCGCGATCATGCTATCGCCAATCTCCTCTCAATAATGATGCAAGCGCACGGCGCCACGCGGCAGCCGGCGTCCGACGAACAATCCAAAAGACTGCGGATTCTACACTGACGAGTCCGGGCGGGGGGAGCGAAAAGGTACGGCATGGCCTCCCCGGCGCAGGGGGCCGCCGCCCGGCCAATCCGGTGCCGTGCGCCGCGCCGTCCGCCCGGGCGGGTCCGCCGGGCCGTCGCGCAGCGCAAAAGCCCGCCGCCGGGCCGCTTCCGCGTTGACGCACGGGCTAGGCGGCGGTTAGCATCCCCGGTCACCCCTTGTGGCCGCTGGTTGCCGTTCAGTCCCGTGCCGGTGTTGTGCGCGGGGTGGGAAAGCGCCTGGGGACATGCCGGGCCCGAATCATCGATACCCTCCCGCGAGAACGCCCATCCTTGCGCGTCGGGGACGGGGCGCGCAGGCGCGCCGCCGTTCGTCGGCCGCACCGAGGGGAGGGCGGCCACCGAATCATCGTATAGCACTTATCGTGGAGACCACTGGATGCTCAGCCGGTACTGGAAGCTCGCGCTTCTCCTCTTCTTGTTGGCGTGGAGCGCCTACGAGCTGTTCCCCTCGGTGCAGTACTACAGCATGTCCGCGGCGGACCAGAAGGCCATGGCGCCCGAGAAGTTGCAGGCGCTCAAGGACAAGTCGATCAAGCTCGGGCTGGACCTCCAGGGCGGCATGCACCTGGTGCTGGAGGTCGACCGCTCCAAGCTCTCCGAGGCAGACGCGAAGGAGGCGATCGACCGCGCCGAGCAGATCCTCCGCTCGCGTATCGACCAGTTCGGCGTTACCGAGCCGCTGATCCAGAAGCAGGGGGAGGATCGCATCGTCATCCAGCTCCCGGGGCTGCTCGACGAGGGCCGCGCCAAGAACCTGATCGGGCAGACCGGTCTGCTCGAGTTCAAGATCGTCAAGACCGACGACGAGGCCAAGCAGGCGTTCGAGCGGGCCGACCAGTGGCTGGCGGCGAATGGCCGTGCCGCCGTGCCGGCCAGCGCCAGCCGCACCGACTCCTCGCTTGCCCTGCACCCGCTGAGCGGGCGGCTGGCGTCGGCCGCGCAGGCGCAGGCGTTCGTCGAGACCGCCGACGTCGAGGCGGTCCGCGGCCTGCTTGCCGCGCTGCCCGACAGCGTCCTGCCGCCCAACACCCAGTTCGCCGAATCCGCCAAGCAGCAGGCACTCCCGGGCAGCGGCCGCAATGGCCGGTACATCTACGTGCTCAACAAGGCCGCGGAAATGACCGGCGCCGCGATCTCCACCGCGCGCATGGCGCCGAACCTGGACGAAAACCGGCCCGGCGCACCGGGCGTCAGCATGTCGATGACCGGGCGCGGCACCGCGCAGTTCGCCCGCGTCACCCGCGAGAACGTCCAGCGGCTGATGGCCATCGTGCTCGACAACCGCGTGTACACCGCGCCGGTCATCAACGAACCGATCCCCAGCGGCAACGCCAGCATCACCGGCAGCTTCACGGACCAGGAGGCCACCGACCTCTCGATCGTCCTCAAGGCCGGTGCGCTGCCGGCGCCGGTGAAGGTGATCGAGGAGCGCACCGTTGGGCCGACGCTGGGCCGTGACTCGATCCGCGCCGGGCTCACCGCCTCACTGCTGGGCGCGGCCATGGTCATCCTCTTCATGGTGGTCTACTACCGGGGCTCCGGCCTCGTGGCAATCTTCACGCTGTTCCTGAACATCCTGTTCCTGCTGGCCGGGCTGACCATGATCCACTCGACGCTCACGCTGCCCGGCATCGCCGGCATCGCGCTCACCATCGGCATGTCGGTGGACGCGAACGTGCTGATCTTCGAGCGATTGCGCGAGGAACTGAAAGCGGGGCGCAGCGTGCGCACCGCCATCGACCTCGGGTTCAAGCGCGCCTGGCGCACCATCATCGACGCGCAGGTCACTACCCTGATCACGGCCGTCGTGCTCATGCTGATCGGCACCGGGACCGTCAAGGGGTTCGGCGTCACGCTGACGATCGGTCTGCTCGGCAACATCTACACTGCGGTCTTCGTGTGCCGCATGGTGTTCGACTGGATCGGGTCCAAGCGCAACCTCGAGACCCTGTCCATCTAACCGGCCACGCCCGCGGAGAGAGAAGAACCATGCTGGAACTGATCAAGCCCACCAATTACGACTTCATGGGCAAGCGATTCATCGCCTACGGGCTGACGGGCCTCATCGCCCTTGTCGGTATCGTCGCGATCATCGCGCACCACGGGCCCCGGCTCTCGATCGATTTCACGGGGGGAACGCTGCTCGAGGTGCGCTTCACGCCGCCGGTGACGGCGTCGGACCTGCGCACGCAGCTCTCGAGCATCGGCTACGGCGACAGCGAGATCCAGGAAGTCGGCAACTCCGGCGACATCCTGATCCGCGCGCGCGCCAGCGAGGGGGGTGGCGCGCTGCAGTGGGCGCCGATCCAGGCCGCGCTGACCAAGGCGTTTCCGACCACCAAGATCGAACGGCTCAACGAGGAGTTGGTCGGCCCGAAGATCGGTGGCGAGCTGAAGGGCAAGGCGTTGTGGGCGATCGTCTGGTCGCTCGGCCTGATCCTGATCTACATTGCCATCCGCTACGACTTCCGGTTCGCGATCGGCGGCGTGCTGGCGCTGTTCCACGACCTGTTCATAGTGTTCGGGATCTGCGTGCTGTTCAACGTCGAGTTCTCGCTGACCGTGCTGGCCGCGTTCTTGACGCTGGCGGGGTACTCGATCAACGACACCGTGGTGGTGTTCGACCGCATCCGCGAGGTGATGAAGGGCGGCTTCCGCCGCGAGGGGTTCTCCGACATCATCAACACGTCCATCAACCAGACCCTGTCGCGCACCATCATCACGGCGGTGACGGTGTTCCTGAGCGTGCTCGCGCTCTACCTGGTGGGCGGCCACGTGCTGCACGACTTTGCGTTCGTCATGATGATCGGTATCGTGAGCGGAACGTACTCGTCGATCTTCGTGGCCAGCGCCTTCGTGCTCGACTGGACGCGGCTTACCGGCAAGAAGAAGCCGGTGGCGGCGATGACCCCGGCGGGGCGGAAGGTGGCGAAGGGGGCGTAGGGGCGTCGCCTCGTCGGCTCGGTCGCGGCGGGGACGGTCAGACATCAACACGCCTGCGCAACGCCGCCGGTCCCCGACGTGGGGGGCGGGCGGCGTTTCTCGTGAGCGCGCGAGGCGCGCTACCGCAAGACGACGATGGTGGCGTGCGTCCGCGCCGTGCCCTGCTCCGCCCGCACGACGTACGCGCCGGCCGGCAGCCGGGGCACGGCGACGGTGTGCGGGGAGGCGGACGCCGCGAGCCTTGTCTCCCACACCCGCCGGCCACGGAGGTCGAAGAGGCGCAGCGTCGTGGAGCCCGCGGCGGCCGCCGCGACGCGCAGGCGCGGCGTGGGCGAGCCAGCGGCGACGATCCCGGTGTCTCGCCGGGGGCCGCGTCCCCGCTGCGCGTCAC
>JBKJUD010000238.1:0-10537 GCA_046590735.1 Candidatus Eiseniibacteriota bacterium
CTCTACCCGAAGCAGTTCCGCGAGCTGTCCGAGCAGGTGGCGAAAGTGGGGGCGGCGATCGGCCGCCCGGTGCGCGTGCTGGACCGCGATCCGGGCGTGAACGGCAAGGCGTGAACGGCAAGGCGTGAACGGCCCACGCCGCGCTAGTCGCGTGCGGCGGCCCACGCACCGATCTGGGAGCGCCGCACGGGACCGAAGTAAACCGTGCCGCACAGCCACACCATCGTGTCGGGGAGGCGCGCCATCGACGGGTCGGCGCTCAGGCGGAGGATGGCTCCCGCCGCGACGAATGTTGAGGCGACCACCGCGGCGAAGAGTTGTGTGTTGGCCGCTCGGGGGTGGCGGTGGAGCGCGTGCCGGACGAGGTCGAGTGCCACCACGCTGGCGGCGAGGAGTCCGACGAACCGGAGACCGCCCGGGCGATCCGCGGCGGGCGCGAGCAGCACCTCGAGGAGAAGGAGTCCGGCGAGACCGCTGATGGCCGCATGATTCCATTTCGACGCTCGCTGGTCCCAACTCCGCGTGGCCGGTGTCCCAGCCCGGCCGCGCCACAGCACCGGCATCGCCACGATGACCACCGCGCTGTACAGGAGCACAACGAGGCGCATCGTGTCCCAGGCGCGGAGCGCCGGCAGGGCGATGCCGGCCCAGGCCGCCAGCGGGAAGAGCGCCATCGGCGCAAGGAACACCGCCTGCGTCCTTCTCGTCGGCAGCAGGAACTCGTGCTCGCGCGCCCCGCTCACGGCCGAGCACCCCGCCACCCCCTGCGCGCGAGGGCCCATTCGCCGAAGTTGCCTCGCCGCGCGGACTGCATGTAGACGCTGAGGACGCTGGTGCAGCCCGCGGTCGCCGCGTCGGCCGCGGTGGTCGAGTCGCCGCGCGACCACGCCACCGCGACCAGCAGCGAGAAGGCGAGCGCGTGCGTCGCCGCGTACACTTGTGCGTTGGCGGGGCCGGGGCGGACGCCGATCACCGGCCCGAGCATCGTGGCCGCGCCCACGGCCAGCATCAGCCCCCCGATCAGGAACGCGAACCGCGGACCTGGGAAGCCCGGCAGGGACATCATCAGCGCAAGCACGGCGGCCCCGGCCGCGGCGACGAGCGGGCACAGCATGACGCCGAGGAATCCGATGATCCGCGTGGCGGGACGCGGTGCCAGCAATTCGTCGTCCATCGCGTCTCCCGTCCTCGATCGGGGAGGCCGCCGTGGCCTCCCGCCCTCCTTGCGCCGCGCCCCCGACTCGGCTATGATCCGCCGCTCAATCGCGCTCGGCGCGAGTGGGCGATTAGCTCAGCCTGGTTAGAGCACCTGCTCGACAAGCAGGGGGTCAGTGGTTCGAATCCACTATCGCCCACCATCGCGCGACACCGGCCCAGTCCCGTATTGAAGCCCCTGCAGTGAGAGCCCGCAGTCCATGCGCCCCGCGGGGAGACCCACGGGGCGTTGTTGTATCCGCCCCCGCGCCCTGTCCGGCGGCGGTCTGTCCCCAGGAGACGCAACTCCGATGCGCCAGGAACTCGACCACGACTCGCCGCTGTACCGCATGCGCCACTCGCTGGCGCACATCCTGGCGCAGGCTGTCATGGAGTACCGCCCGGGCACCCAGCTTGGCTTCGGGCCGCCCACCGAGAACGGGTTCTATTACGACTTCCTGCTACCCGAGCCTATCGCCCCCGAAGATCTCCCGGCAATCGAAAAGCTCATGCGGAAGATCATCGGCCAGAACCAGCCCTTCGAGTTCGCCGCGCGCGCGCCGCAGGAGGCGTACGAGTTCCTCGAGGGGCTCGGCCAGACCCTCAAGCGCGAGTACGCCGAAGACCTCGTCGGCGCGCAGGGCGAGTCGCAGGTGACGTTTTACAGCAATGGGACATTCGTCGACATGTGCGAGGGCCCGCACGTCGAGGCGACCGGCAAGATCCCGGCGAAGGCGTTCGCGCTGGACGCCATCTCCGGCGCCTACTGGCGTGCCGACGACACGCGGCCGCAGATGACCCGCATCTACGGCCTCGCGTTTCCCACCGACAAGGAGCTGAACGCCTTTCTCGAGCGGCGGCGACTCGCGCAGGAGCGCGACCACCGCAAGCTCGGTCGCGAACTGGGCATCTTCATGATCTCCGACGAGGTCGGCCCGGGCCTGCCGCTGTGGCTGCCGCACGGCGCGACGCTGCGCGAGGAGATGGAGCGCTTCTCGAAGGAGATGGAATTCCGCGGCGGCTACGTGCGCGTCAACACCCCGCACATCAGCAAGGAGCAGCTGTTCTACACCAGCGGCCACCTGCCGTATTACAAGGACACGATGTTCCCGCCGATGCAGCTGGAAGGGGAGTCGGCGTATTACCTCAAGCCGATGAACTGTCCGATGCACCATTTGATCTACGGGCACGAGCCGCGCAGCTACCGGGACCTGCCGCTGCGCCTGGCCGAGTGGGCCACCAACTATCGCTACGAGATGTCCGGCGCGCTCGCCGGCCTGGTGCGCGTGCGCGGCATGCACATGAACGACGCGCACATCTACTGCCGCGTCGACCAGCTGCATGCGGAGTTCACCGCGGTGCTCGAGTTGCACAAGTTCTTCTACGAGTACTTCCGTCTCGGCGACTTCTGGATGCGGCTCTCGCTGCACGACCCGAAGAACACGGTGAAGTATCTCGACAACCCCGATGCGTGGGCGTTCACCGAGAAAACTCTGCGCGATATCCTCGTTGCCTCCGGCCTGCCATACGAAGAGGCCATGGACGAGGCGGCGTTCTACGGTCCCAAGGTCGACTTCCAGATCCAGAACGTGGTCGGCCGCGAGGAGACCGCGTCCACCGGCCAGCTCGACTTCGGCGGACCGCTGCGCTTCGACCTCGAGTACGTCGACGAGCACGGCCAGAAGCAGCGGCCCTACATCATCCACCGCGCCCCGCTGGGCACCCACGAGCGCTTCCTGTCGTTCCTGATCGAGCACTTCGGGGGAGCGTTCCCGACGTGGATGGCGCCGGTTCAGGTCCGGCTGGTCCCGGTGGCCGAGCCGTTCGTCGAATACGCCCAGAAATTGGCGGCGAGCCTGCGCAACGAGCTGTTCCGCGCCGAGGTGGACGATTCGCACGACTCGTTCAACAAGCGCATCCGCAACGCCACGATCCAGAAGATCCCCAATGTCTTCGTGATCGGCGGGAAGGAAGCGGAGACCGAGTCGGTGACCTGGCGGCGGTACGGACACCGGGAGCAGGCCACGCGGCCGGTGGAGGAGGCGTTCGCCGTGCTCCGGGCCCTGCGCGCCCAGCGGGTGATGGACAATTTCCCCGACGTCGAGCTTCCCCCGGGCTAGCCCCGGGACCGGCGGCCGGGGCCGCCAGAAATTCTTGTTGCCCGGGCCGGGTCGAGACGATAAAGTGCTTGGAGACTAGAGCTTCCCGCATCTTTCCGCGCGCGGCTTGCCGGGCCAACCGCCCCGCGCGCGAGACGATGCCGGGGGCGCACACCAGGAGAGCCAGCCCAGCGCGGTGCGGGCGCACCCGCTGCGCGGTCGGTTCGTCGCTAAGGAGGTACCTCCCAATCGCAGTTGCCAAGGAAATCCGGGTCAACGACCGCATTCGCGTCCCCCAGGTACGCGTCATTGGCGGCGACGGCGAGCAGATTGGCATTCTGAACACGCGCGACGCCCTGCAGATGGCGCAGGAACGCAGCCTCGACCTCGTGGAGGTGTCCCCGACCTCCCGCCCACCGGTCTGCCGCATCATGGACTTCGGCAAGTACAAGTACGAGCAGAACAAGCGTGCGCAGAAGGCCAAGCACAAGACGCATGTCATGCAGCAGAAGGAAGTCAAGCTCCGGCCGAAGATCGAGGAGCATGACTTCATGGTGAAGATCAAGCACGCCCGCGAGTTCCTCGAGGGACACGACCGCGTCAAGCTGACCTGCACGTTCCGCGGCCGCGAGCTCGCGCACAGCGAGATCGGCCTGCGGCTGCTCCAGCGCTTCGTCGAGACGGTGTCGGACATCGCGCAGATCGAGACCTCACCGCGTATGGAAGGTCGCTCGATGATCGCCATCCTGGTGCCGCGGTCCTCGAAGGCCACGACGCCGCCGGGCACCCCGAACAAAGCCGAGGGCAGCAGCAAGCCCAAGGTGGCCGCGCCGAAGCCGGCTGCGCCCGCTGTGCCGGTGCCGGCTGCGCCGGCCGCACCCGAGCTGGCTGCGAACGAGCCTGTGGCAAACGGGGCCGCTCCCGAGGCGCCGGCGGCCACTGCGGCACCGGTCGCCGAGCCCGCCTCGCCCACGCAGCCGTCATCCTCGTAATCCCGGCCGCGGACCCGCGCGGCAGGGCGATTTCCCGGTATTTCGCACTCGCCTCAGCGGGACGCGCCGTGTATAGTGCTGCACTTCCGTGTCGACGAGATCCATCGGCCGGGCCGTCCGTCGCGACGGCACCGAACCGGCCCCAGGAGAAACAGTCATGGCCGTCAAGAAGGTCAAGAAGAAGACCAACCGCGCCGCAATGAAGCGTTTCAAGCTGACCGGCAGCGGCAAGGTCCGCCGGGCCAAGGGGCACAAGCGCCACGGTACCGGCCCGATGACCAGCAAGCGCAAGCGTCACCTGCGGGACAACACCCTGGTGTGCGCCGCGGAGCAGAAGCGCATCAAAAACCTGATCACCGCCTAGTTTCGCTGGGGGGAGTGGTGCAGGTCGATTGAACGAGAGCGGGTGGTGGTCACCCGCGCAGTCAAGGAGTCAGAATGCCGCGCGCAAAAACCGTAGTTCCGGGGCGGGCCCGTCGCCGAAAGGTCATGAACGCGGTCAAGGGCAACTTCGGCGGTCGCCGCAAGTTGTACCAGACCGCCCGGGAGACGCTCACCCGGAGCTTGCAGTTCGCCTACGAGCACCGTCGCACCAAGAAGCGGGAGTTCCGCTCGCTGTGGATCGTGCGCATCAACGCCGCCGTTCGCTTGCAGGGCCTCTCGTACTCGACGTTCATCGCCGGCCTCAAGTCGGCGCAGGTGGAACTCGATCGCAAGACGCTCGCCGACCTCGCCATCCGCGAGCCGGCGCACTTTGCGTCGCTGTGCGCGGTCGCCAAGGCGCACCTCGGGTAGCCACCCGTCGCTCGGATCCGTAGCAGACGCACACGACGCCGGGCCCAACCGCCCGGCGTTCGTGTTTGGATCGACGCTCGCAGTCCGGCCGCGCAGGAGATGAGTGTCCGTGAGTGATCCGCGGGAAGAAATCGCCCGGCTCGCCACCGAGGGCCGCGCGGCGCTCGGCGCCGCCGCCGATGCCGCCGCGCTCGAGGAGGCGCGCGTCGCCTACTTGGGGCGCAAGTCGCGCCTGACCGAGTTGCGCCGTGCCATCGGCGGACTCGAGCCGGAGCAGCGCAAGGAAGTCGGCGCGCTGGCCAACACCCTCAACGCGCAGCTCGAGGCCGCCTACGCCGAGCGGCACGCGAGCCTCGCGGCGCCCGCCGGCGGCTCCCCCGCGCGCGATGTCACGCTGCCGGGCCGGCGCGGCTTCCTCGGCTCGCGCCACGTGTTGCAGAAGGTGCTCGACGAAGTCTCGGGCATCTTCCTCGGCATGGGTTTCACGGTGACCGAGGGACCCGAGGTCGAGGACGACTACCACAACTTCGAGGCGCTCAACATGCCCGCCGGCCACCCGGCGCGCGACACGCAGGACACGTTCTACCTGGCCGGCAGCGACACGTGCGTGCTGCGCACGCAGACCTCCAGCGTGCAGATCCGCATGATGGAGGCGGCCGAGCCGCCGCTGCGCATCATCTCGCCAGGCCGCGTCTATCGCAACGAGGTGGTCACCCCCACGCACTACCCGGAATTCCACCAGGTCGAGGGCCTGTACATCGACAAGGGCGTGTCGATGGCCGATCTCAAGGGCTGCCTGGAGGCGTTTGTGCGCGCCTTCTTCGGGCCGGCGCGGGCGCTGCGGCTGCGGCCGTCGTACTTTCCCTTCACCGAGCCGAGCGCCGAGGTCGACATGAGCTGCTTCACCTGCGCGGGCAGCGGCTGCGGCCTGTGCAAGCACACCGGCTGGATCGAGATCCTCGGCTCCGGCATGGTGCACCCGGCGGTGCTGCGCCACGTCGGCTACGACCCGCAGGTGTGGAGCGGCTACGCGTTCGGCATCGGCGTCGAACGGCTCGCCATGCTGCGCCACGGCATTCCCGATGTGCGCCACTTCTACGACAACGACGTCCGTGTCCTGGGGCAATTCGACTGATGCGCGCGAGCCTTGGCTGGATCCACGAACTTCTTGGCGGCGCCGACGCGCCGCTGCTGCTCGACGCGCGCGCGCTCGCCGACGCGCTGGTGATGCGCGGGCTCGAGGTCAGTGCGATCGAGAACCCGGGCGCGCCGCTGCGCGATGTCATCGTCGCGCGCGTCACCGACGTGCAGCCGCATCCCAACGCCGACCGCCTGCGCGTGTGCCAGGTGGAGGATGGCAGCGGCGTGCCGCGGCAGGTCGTGTGCGGCGCGCCGAACGTCGAGGCGGGGCACAGCTATCCGCTCATTCGGCCCGGCGGCACGCTGCCGGGCGGTGGCGTGATCGGCGAGGCGAAGCTGCGCGGCGTGCCCTCGCAGGGCATGCTGATGTCGGCGCGTGAGTGCGGCTTCGGGGACGAGCACGCCGGGCTCATGGATCTCGGCGAGGCGCCGCCGCCTGGCACGCCGCTGGCCGGTGCGCTCGGCTTGCACGACACCGTGATTGAGTTCGAGCTCACCATGAATCGTCCCGACTGTCTCGGGATGATCGGGCTGGCGCGCGAGGCAGCCGCGGTGGCGCAGGTGGCGCCGCCGGCGTGGCCGCACGGCGTCGAACTGCCGGCGGGCGCGGGGGCATGGCCGGTCGAGATCGAGGATGCTGCCGACTGTCCGCGCTACACCGCGCTGCGCGTCACCGGCGTGACCGATGGTCCCTCGCCGGAGTGGATGACGCGCCGGCTCGAGGCGCTCGGCCAGCGATCGCTCGGCCGGCTGGTCGACATCACCAACTATGTGCTGCTGGAACTCGGGCATCCGACGCACGCCTTCGACGCGGCAACGCTGCGCGGCGGGCGGATCGCGGTGCGCCGCGCGCGTGCCGGCGACACCCTAGTCACGCTCGATAGCGTGACGCGCACGCTCACCCCGCGCGATTTGGTCATCGCCGATGCCGAGCGGCCGGTGGCGCTCGCCGGCGTGATGGGCGGCCGCGACACCGAGGTGACGGCGGCGACCCGCGACATCCTGATCGAGAGCGCGGTGTTCGCGCCGCTGGTGGTGCGCCAGGCGGCGAAGGCACACAAGCTGGCGAGCGAGGCCTCGCGGCGCTTCGAGCGCGGCGTCGATCCCGACGGGGCACGCCGCGCGCTTGTGCGGGTCGCACAGTTGTTGTGCGAGCTGGCCGGCGGCACGGTCGACGGCACGCTCACCGACACGCAACCGGTGATCGCCCCGCGCCACGTCGAGGCGAGCGTGGCGCGCATCAACGCGCGACTCGGCCTGACGCTCCCGCGTGCGACGATGCTCGCGGCGATCGCGCCGTTCGGTTTCGCGGTGACGGGCCAGGACGACGCGCTCGATGTCACCGTGCCCACGTGGCGCGTCGATGTCGCCGAGGAGGCGGACATCGCCGAGGAAGTCGGGCGCGGCGTCGGCTACGACTGCATTCCCACCACCCACTCCAACGTCAGCGGCGTCAGCGCGTCGGTGCCCGCTGACCTGGCGGCACGGCGCGAGTTGCGCGAGGCGTTCGTTGGCTGCGGCTTCGTCGAATGCCTGTCGAACGCGCTCGCCTCGCCCGAAGACGCGACGCGCGTCTCGAGCGCGCCGCTCGGCGCGCCCGCCGGCGCCGGGACGCAGCCGGTCCTGTTGTCCAACGCGCTGGGCCGCGAGTCTTCGGCGCTGCGCGCATCGCTGCTGCCGGGCTTGCTGCGCGCGGCGGATCGCAATCGCCGCCTCGGCCTGCAGGACATCCGGCTGTTCGAGGTGGGGAAGGTGTTCCGTGCCGATCCCGCACAGCCGCTCGGCGTCGACGAGCGCATCGAGGCCGTGGCCGTGCTGGCCGGCCACGTCGCCCCGGAATATCCGGGTATCGCGCGCGACGCCGTGAGTCTCGCCGACATCGCCGGCGTGTGCGAGAGCCTCTGCGTCCGTCTCGGCGTTGACGCTCCCGAGGTCGATTGCTACGATGCAACCGGATTCGCGGCGGGCCACGCCGTGCGCGTGCGTGTCGGCGGAGCGGTCATTGGCGAGTACGGCGCGCTCGACTCGCGGCCCGCGCGCGCGTTCGGCTGCGAGGCGCCGGTGTTCAGCCTGCGCCTCGACGTCGCCGCACTGGTCGCGCAGCGCGCGGCGGTCCGCGTCTACCACGAACCGTCGCGCTATCCCGCCGTCAAGCGCGACCTCGCGCTGCTGGTGCCCCACACGGTGCCGGCGGCCGCCGTCGCGGCCACCATCCGGCGCGCGGGCGGTGAGTGGCTGACGCAGCTCGCGTTGTTCGACATCTACGAAGGACAGCAGGTCCCTGCCGGGACGCGCAGCCTCGCCTACGCGCTGACATTCCAGTCGCACGAGACGACGCTGGCGGATGCCCAGGTGGAGACGGTGGTGACGACCGTCACGCGGACGCTGGCGGCCGAGCACGGGATCGTGCTGCGCGACGGCGGCGGCGGGACAGCGCACTCAGCATAGGCACCAGTACACCAGGCAATTCCACAAGGAGACGCGGTGACCGCAGCAGTCAGCTCCACCCCACAGGACGTGGCACGCCAGACGTCCAGCCTCGATTCGCTCGAGGCGCGCATCACACAAGCAGTGACAGCGATCACCGAATTGCGGCGCGAGCGTGAGGCAATGCGCGGGGAGCTGTCCGCGGCGCGCGAGCAGCTCGAGGCGCTGCGCAACGAGTCGATGGTTTTGCAGCTCGAGCGCGATGAACTCGTCGAGGAACGCGCCACGGTGGCGCAACGGCTCGAGGAACTCGTCGGCCGACTCGACCTCATCGGCCAAGGCTAGGTCGGCCCGGCCCCGGCCGGGCCCGAGAGAGAGGAGCGGATCCGATGGCGGAGGAACCGCGGCAGTCGGTCGCCGTGATGATTCACGGGACCGAATATCGCGTGAGCGCCGACGCCGATCCCGCGTACATCGCCGAGGTCGCCGCCCACGTCGATCGCACCATGACGGACATCCAGCAGCGGCATCCCACCTCGTCCCCTGCCCGGCTGGCGATCCTGGCCGCCTTGCACATCGCCGATGAGATGCTCCGCGAACGGACCCAGCGGGAGTCGGTGATTTCGCGCGTCGAGGAGAAAGCGGAGTCGTTGCGCATTCTGCTGGAATCCGCGGGCGCCGAAGATCACAATCAGGAGGATACGGTCCCCGGTGGCGCCACGCGCGCCGCCCAGGCGCCCGCGCCCGCGCCCCGCGCGCCGGCGGCGCCCCGTCCGGGACCGCAGCGGTGAGGATGGACTGCCCGGTTGGGGAAGGTCCCTGCCGTGTTCGTGATGTCGTCCGGTTTTTTGAGCCAATACTCAATAAACGGATGCCAAGGCCGTCGCACTGTCTGGGATCTGCCGTCCTCGGAGGACCTGCAGGGGCAGTCAGTCGTCGGGGAGGTGTCCACCTGGCCAGGCCAGGTTCAAAAGCCCTCGTCACACGGCACATGGCGGGGATTCTTCGCAACCCGGGAGGATCCTGTCGATGAGTGCGGCGTCCTGGCCCGCGACCGCGGCGCCCGGGCAGACCGCCCGCGTGTTGCGCGGCGCGCCCGCCGCCGCCACGCTGCAGGCCGCGGTCGCCGCGCGCGCTGCGGAGTTGCGTGCAACCGGTCTCATTCCCACCCTTGCGATCGTGACGGTGGGGGATGATCCCGCCTCCGCGGTCTACGTGCGCAAGAAGGGCGAGGCGTGCGAGGCGGCAGGACTCGGCCATCGCCGCGTCGTGCTGCCCGCCACCGCCACCGCGGACGCGGTGCGCCGCGCGATCCGTGACACCTGCGACGACGCCGCGGTGCACGGCGTCATCCTGCAACTGCCGCTGCCGCACGGTCTCGACGGCAGCGCCTTTCTCGCCGAGATCGATCCCGCCCAGGATGTCGATGGCCTGAGCCCGGCATCGCTGGGCGCGCTGGCCGCCGGCCGCCCGACCTTCGTGGCCGCCACCCCGCTGGGCGTCTGCGTCTTGCTGCGCGATCATGGCATCGCGCTCGCCGGCCAGCACGTCGCCGTGGTGGGACGCAGCGTGTTGGTGGGCCGCACGCTCGCACAACTTCTGAGTCTCCCGCGTCCCAGCCTCAACGCCACCGTCACGCTCTGTCACTCCGGCACCCGCGACCTCGCCGCGCTCACCCGCATCGCCGACATCGTGGTCAGCGCCACCGGCGTCCCCGGCACCATCCGCGCCGCGCACGTGCGGCCCGGCGCCACGGTGGTCGATGTGGGCACCACGCGCATCGCGGATCCGGCGCGCCCGGGCAGCTTTCGCCTAGTCGGCGATGTCGCCGCGCAGGAGGTGGCGGCGGTGGCCGGTGCGCTCACGCCGGTGCCGGGCGGGGTCGGCCCG
>JBKJUD010000430.1:0-3961 GCA_046590735.1 Candidatus Eiseniibacteriota bacterium
GCGCGAGTTCGGCATCGCCCACGCGGACACCGACCACCAGGCCCTGCTCGCGGCCACCCGCCCGGACCTCGTGTTCGTGGTGACGCCGCCGCATCGCCACGCCGAGCAGGCGATCGACGCGCTCGAGGCCGGCTGTCACGTGGTCTGCGAGAAGCCCACCGCGCTGGACGCCGGGGAATCCGCGCGCATGCGCGCGACCGCGGCCCGCCACCCGCGCCAGCTGGCGCTGCTCGACCACGAACTGCGCGTGCATCCGCCGCGCATCGCCTTGCGCTCACTCGTCGAATCCGGCGCCCTCGGCACGATCCAGCACGCGACCTATACCGTCACCAGTCCCGGCCGGCGCGACCCGTCGGCCCCGTGGCAATGGTGGAGCGACGCCGCGCAGGGTGGCGGCACGCTCGGGGCGCTGGGCTCGCACGCGGTCGATTCGCTGCGCAGCCTGCTCGGCGAGGTCGAGGCGGTGCGCGGCACCTTGCACACCTGGACCACCGAGCGGCCCGATCCGCGCACCGGCGCGCCGCGCGCCGTCACCGCCGATGACTTCGCCACCGCCTGGCTGCGCTTCCGCTCCGGCGCGCTGGCCACCGTGCTGCTGTCCGTCGTGGAGGCCGAACGCGTGCACCGGATCACCCTCGCCGGCACCCGGGGCGGGGCGCGGCTCGACGAGCAGGCGGCGCTGCGCGTGGAGTCAGCGGGAACCTGGCGGGAGGTCGAGACGCCGGACGACCTGCCCGAGAACGCGGAACTCGGCATCCCGGACACCGACTGGGCACGGGCTTTCGTCCGCTACGCGCGGCGCATTGTCGAGACGGTGGCCGCGGGGCGCTCCGATCTGCCCGGCGCGGCGACGTTCGAGGACGGCCATCGCACCCAATGCGTGCTCGACGCCATCCGGCAGTCCGACCGCGAGCAGGGCTGGGTCGCGGTTGCCGACGCGTGCTAGTCGGCGTCGCCGCGTCGCTGCACGCGTGCTAGGATGCGCGCCGGGCGGCCGGGAGATGCGGTCCGGCGCACGCGGAGTGATTGCGGGAGGAAAGCCGTGCACGTGAGCAGGAGGGGGAGGCGGTGCGGGGAATTCGCGCACGGCGTGCTGGGCGGCGCCGCTGCCGTGGGCCTGCTTGCCGCCCTTCTCCTGCCGCTGGGCGGGTGCTCCCGCGGCGGCGCGTTCGAGCAGGTCGGGCACACGACCTCCGGCCGCCAGGACATCGCGGTGCTCGCGCCCTCGGGTCATCTGGGCCGCGGGAGCAACAAGGTGCAATTGCGCCTGATGCATGACGGCATCCAGCCGCTCGACGTCGTGACCCACCTCGAGTTCGTGCTGGCCGAGCGCGGCGCCGCCCCCCTCCGGGTGCCGGTCGAGCTGTCGCGCAGCGGGCCGGGCGTGCAGGACGGCACCGCCGCGCTGGACGAGCCGGGTGCGTGGTGGGCCGAGGTGACATTCGACGGGCTCGACGGCACCGAGACCGTCCGGGTGCGCGTCACGGTCGATCGCTGACGCGGTGCGCACCCCTCCCGTGCCGGGCACCGGCCTTCCCGACGCCAATCCGGCGCTGCGTCGCGACCGGCAGCGCGGGCTGACGCTGATCGGGATCGCCTTGGCGATCCTGGTCGCCGCCGGCTGCGTGCGCCTCGGCCTCTGGCAGACCGAGCGCCTGACCGCTCGCCGCGCCGCCAACGCGCAGATCGCCGGCCGCCTCGCCCTGCCGCCGCTCGACCTGACCGGCGCCCTGCCGCCCTCCGACTCGCTGGTCTGGCGCCGGGTGGTGACCACCGGTCGGTTCGACACCCTGCAGGTCTACCTGCTGCGCACCCGTAGCTTCGAGGAACTCCCCGGCGTCGACCTGGTGGTCCCGTTCCGTGCTGGGGACAGCCCGCTGCTGTTCCTGGTGAACCGTGGCTGGCTGCCGGCCGCGGATGGCGAGACGGTCAACCCGCGCGGTCTCACGCCCGGCGACAGTCTGCGTCTCAGCGGCGTGCTGGCGCCGATGGCCCCGGCCCGAGCCGCGCAGGTGGACCGCCACGGCGGCGTCGGTGTCACCGCGGTGCGCTGGCTGGAGCCCGCCGCGATCTCGCGCAGCCTCGGCGCCCCGGTGTACCCGCTGGTGTTGCAGGAATTGCCGGCGGCGGGCGAGGCGGCGTGGCCGCGCCGGAGGCCGCTGCCCGAGATGGGCGATGGCCCGCATCTCAGCTATGCGCTACAATGGTTCGGCTTTGCTCTGGTCGTGCTCGTGGGCTCCTTCGCGTTGGGCTTCCGGCGGCTGCGGCGCCTCGACTGAGACGGATCGTCAGGGGCGACAGCCCGGCAGTCCCGACACCCCCCACCTCATCGCCAATGGCCCCCAAAGCGCGCCGCCGTTGCGGGTTATGGACCACGCGTCCAATGCCGATCCCATTGTTGACAAGAAAGTCTAGATTGCCGTAGGGTCGCCGCAGTCCCAACGGATTCCGCCATCCCCGCGAGGAGTCGAGAGACAATGCGATTCACAGCCCAAGAGGAGTACGGATTGCGCTGCCTGGTGCAGATCGCGCGCGATCCCTCGGGCATGAGCACCATCGCGGAGATCGCCGAGCGCGAGAGTCTCTCGGTGGCCTATGTCGCGAAGCTGCTCATCGTGCTGCGCAAGGGCGGGATCGTGGAGAGCACTCGCGGTCAGAAGGGCGGCTACCGCCTTGCCCGCGCCGCCGACCAGATGCGCCTCGACGAGGTGATCGACGTGCTCGGCGGCCGGTTGTATCCCGCCGACTTCTGCACCCGGTACGCGGGCCATGACGACATCTGCGTGCACCACGCCGAATGCTCGATCCGCGGCCTGTGGAGCCGCATCGACTCCCTCGTGCACGACTCGCTCGCCCGCACCACGCTCCGCGACCTGGTCTGCGCCGTTCCGGCCCAGCCGGATGCCGCCGTGGTGCGACTCGCCGCCGAGTCCATCACCGTCCCCAGCCTCTCGTGAGCGACCCGCGATGACCGATCCGCAAACGACCCTCCAAGACCTTACCGGGACGCCGTACAAGTACGGCTTCGTCACCGACATCGACTCGGACGTGATTCCGCGCGGCCTGAGCGAGGACGTGGTGCGCCTGATCTCCGAGAAGAAGGGCGAGCCGGCGTGGCTGCTGGAGTGGCGGCTCAAGGCCTACCGCCTGTGGACCGGCATGACCGAGCCCACCTGGCAGAATGTTCATTACCCGGCCATCGACTACCAGAACATCATCTACTACTCGGCGCCCAAGCCGAAGAAGCAGCTCAGTTCGCTCGACGAGGTCGACCCCGAGCTGCGCTCGGCGTTCGACAAGCTGGGCATCTCGCTCGACGAGCAGAAGCGCCTGAGCAACGTCGCGGTGGACGCGGTGTTCGACAGCGTCTCGGTGGCCACTACGTTCAAGGAGAAGCTGGGCGAGCTCGGCATCATCTTCTGCTCGTTCTCCGAGGCGGTGCGCGAGCATCCCGCGCTGGTGCAGAAGTACCTCGGCACCGTGGTGCCCTACAGCGACAACTACTTCGCGGCGCTCAACAGCGCGGTGTTTTCCGACGGCTCGTTCTGCTACATCCCCAAGGGCGTGAAGTGCCCGATGGAGCTGTCGACGTACTTCCGCATCAACCAGGCCGACACCGGCCAGTTCGAGCGCACGCTGCTGATCGCCGATGATGCCTCCACCGTGAGCTACCTGGAAGGCTGCACCGCGCCGCGCCGCGACACCAACCAACTGCACGCCGCGGTGGTGGAGTTGGTCGCGCTCGAGGGCGCCACCATCAAGTACAGCACGGTGCAGAACTGGTATCCCGGCGACGCCAACGGCCTTGGCGGCATCTACAATTTCGTCACCAAGCGCGGCATCTGCAAAGGAGACCGCTCGAAAATCTCCTGGACGCAGGTCGAGACGGGATCGGCGATCACCTGGAAATATCCGTCCTGCATTTTGAAGGGCGAGAACAGCGTCGGCGAATTCTATTCGG
>JBKJUD010000145.1:0-5718 GCA_046590735.1 Candidatus Eiseniibacteriota bacterium
TGCTCTCCAGCGAGGCCCGCGAGGTGATCGTGCGCGCCATCGACGAACTGCCGGATCTCGACCGCACCATCGTCGTCCTGGCCGACCAGGAGGAACTGTCGGCTCGCGAGATCGCCGAGTCCACCGGGCTGACGGAGGCGGCCGTGAAGTCGCGCCTGCACCGGGCGCGGGTGGCGCTCCGCAAGCTCCTTCGCGACTACGTCACCAATCAGGACACGCCGCTGTTGCCGGGCGTCAGCGGAGCCGGCGAGACGCCGGGGACAGGGGTCTGAGATGGCGCACCGCCCCGAGCCGCCGCACCCGCACGGCGAGTGTTCCGGATCCCCCGATCCCCGCATGACCTGCAAGCGCATCATCGTGGAGTTGCTGCAGCAGTATCTCGACGAAGGCACACCCGTCGACATCACACGGGCCATCGAGGAACACATCACCGCCTGCCCACCGTGCGTCCAGTTCGTAGATGAATACCGGATCACGCGCGACGTGGTGAAGGAATTGCGGTACGAAGACATTCCGCACGAGTTCAGCGAGCGACTCATCGAGGTCATCAAGGTGGAGATGCGCGGCCCGCGGCAAGCCTGAGCCATGGAGTGGACGGCGGAAGCTTAGCAGGAAGCGTGCCCGCGCGATTCCCAGTTGTGTCCGTCCCTGAAGCATGGTATCAACATGCCGCCGCGCGCCGCCGACGACCGTTCGAGCGGTATGTTTGGTCCACAAAGGGACATGCGTCGTCGCATCAGGGACGGGCCGGCAGAACAGGGGCGGAGAAGAGGAGGCAGGATGCAGATGGAGCTCGGGATCGTCGTCCTGAGGGTGAACAACTGGTACCGCGCCGTCGACTGGTACCGGGATGTCCTCGGATTGACCGAGCTGTACCGCGACGAGCAGGCGCAGGAGGCGCAGTTCGAGGCCGGACCCGTGCATCTCGCGGTGGAACCGGCGTCTTCGGCAGCCGCAGCGCCCAAGGACGAGGCTAGCACCGGGTTCGTTCTGCAGTTCCGGGTCGAGAGCCTGGACCAGACAGTGGCCGACCTGGCCGCCCGCGGCGTGGACTTCATCACCGATATCCGCGAGGAAGAGTGGGGCCGCTTGGCCACCTGCGTGGATCTCGAGGGCAACCAGATCCAGATCTACGAACAGAGCTGATCCGGCCCCTCCCGCTTGACAGCCGCCGGTGATCCTGTGAACCTCTGCTACGGAAGAGTAGGCCCTGGCGGATTCGCGGAGCAGGTTCGGGGAGGAACGGATAGTGAAGGGCACCGTCAAGTGGTTCAATGAGGCGAAGGGGTACGGTTTCCTCAAGCAGGAGACCGGCGAAGATGTTTTCATCCACTTCTCCGCCATCCAGGGAGACGGATTCAAAACTCTCGCGGAGGGCCAGGCCGTCGAGTTCGATGTCGTCGATGGCGCCAAGGGTCCCCAGGCCGCCAACGTCCACAAGGCGTAGCGCCTAGATTCCACGAGCCGCAGGTGGAGGACTTGTGCCTCCGCCTGCGGCTTCGTGCTATGCTGTGCCACCGCGCGGGCGACCCTCTCGCGCGCGTTTTGCGTCCGGACGCCGTGCCGCACATTCCGGCAGCCGGGCCCCCACACATCGAAAGGAGCGTCACCCGTGGACACGGTGGACCGCAGCAGGATCAAGGTCTACGTCATGGCCTCAGGCGGCCTCGACAGCACGCTGGTCCTGCGCATCCTCAAGGACCAGGGACTCGACGTGATCGGCGTGTATTTCTACACCGGCTTCTGCACGGTGGAAGCCCGCCGCAAGATCGGCGGCAAGCACATCGAGGGAAAGTCCACCCGCAACGAAGGGCTGCGCGCGGGCGCCGATGTGGAAGTGCCGATGCGCCTCATCGACAAGTCGGAAGCGTACCTGCGCATGGTGACCAACCCCAAGCACGGCTACGGCGCCAACGCCAATCCCTGCATCGACTGCCGCATCTTCATGCTGCTGGAAACCAAGCGGCTGATGGAGGAGGAAGGCGGGCACTTCATCGCCACCGGCGAGGTGCTCGGGCAGCGGCCGTTTTCGCAGCACTTCCGCGCGCTCACCGAGATCGACAAGGAAACCGGCCTCGACGGCCTGATCCTGCGGCCGCTCAGCGCGAAGCTGCTGCCCGTGACCGTGCCCGAGCAGCGCGGCTGGGTGGACCGCGAGGAGATGTACGACATCTCCGGCCGCAGCCGGAAGGTGCAGATGGAACTGGCCACGCGCTGGGGCATCGACGAATACCCGCAGCCCGCGGGTGGTTGCTGCCAGCTCACCGACCCAAACTTCTCGCGCAAGTTCCACGACCTGCTCGACAACCGCGACGAGCGCGTGCTGCGCCCCGATGATGTCTCGCTGCTTGGGCTGGGACGGCATATCCGGGTGTCGCGCGAGGTGAAGGCGATCGTCGGCCGCGACGCCGACGAGAACCGCGTGCTGGAGGTCTACCGCCGCGGGCGCTGGTCGTTCACCGCGGTGGGCTTCGTCGGCCCGACCACCATCGTCGAGGGCGATCCCGACCTCGACGCGCGGTTGCGCATCGCGTCGGTCACCGCCTACTACAGCGACGGCCGGCAGCAGCCGGTGCTCACCGTGTCCGCGCGTTTCGACAATGGACCGGAACAGTTCTATGATGTCGTGCCCGCCACCCGTGACGACTTCGCGTCGTCGCTGGTGTAGCGGGGCTGCCGCAGGCCCGCGGTCGCAGGAGCCATGGACCCCTTAGACGATACGCTGTTGCTCGATCCCCGCCAGGCCGCGCGTGGCTAGATTCGCCGTGCTGGCGCTGGTGGCGTCCTTCGCCGCGCTGTTCTGCCTGAGCGCCGCCGAGACCGCATTCGCGTACTTGAGCAGCGCCGTGCGCCAGCGGCTCGAGGACGACGACTCGGTCACCGCCCGCCGCATCACGCGGCTGCTCGAGCGGCCGGAGCTGCTGCTCGGCACCATCGTCATCGGGTCGAGCCTGGCGCTGTTGTGCGCCGCCGGCTTCGCGGTGTCGCTGGCGATCCGCTCCAGCGACGTGCATGCGCCCGCCGCTGGTCTGGCAATCGTGGCTGTGGCGGTCGTGTCGATCGTCGGCGAGGTGCTCTCGCGCACGGTAGCCAGCCGATATCCCGAGCGGATCTCCGGGCTCAGCGCCTGGCCGATGACGCTCGCCGTCGCGCTGATGTCCCCGCTGGTCCGCGCGATCACCGGCATGGCCCGCGTGCTCGTGCCCAGCGCCGTCAACCCGTTCGCGGCGCGCGGCGGCATGTTGACCAAGCAGGAACTCGAGGAGCTGATCGCGGTCGGCGAGGAGGAAGGCACCCTCGAGACCGACGAGCGGCGGCTGCTGCACTCGATCTTCGACCTCTCCGAGACCACGGTGCGCGAGGTGATGACCCCGCGCAACGACATCGCCGGCCTGCCGGTGGATGCCGACTACGGCACCATCATGAAAACGGTGATCGAGGCCGGCTACTCGCGCATGCCGGTGTACGAGGAGACCATCGACCAGATCGTCGGGGTGGTGTACGTGAAGGATCTGCTCACCATGTGGGACCATCGCGAGCTGATCATCCTGCACGACCTGATGCGCGAGCCGGTGTACGTGCCGGAGGCCAAGCGCATCGACGACCTGTTGCGCGAGTTCCAGCGCAATCGCAATCACATGGCGATCGTGCTCGACGAGTACGGCGGCGTCTCGGGCCTGGTGACGATGGAGGATGTCCTCGAGGAGATCGTCGGCGAGATCCAGGACGAGTACGACGAGGAACTGGTGCCGATCGAGGAACTCACCGACGGCACCATCCGCGTCACCGGCCGCGCCTCGCTGCGCAAGGTGAACGCGGAGTTCGACGCCGAGTTCCCCGAGGACGCCTATACGACAATGGGCGGCTTCACGCAGTCGCTGTTCCTGCGCATCCCGAAGGGGGGGGACAGCGCGGAGTCCCACGGCTGGCAGATCGCCGTGGAGGAGATGGAGGGACGCCGGATCGCGCGGTTGCGCCTGACCCGCCTCGCCGCCGACGGCGGCGATGAGGACGGCGCGGCGCCGCGCGCACGCGCGCGATGACGGGCGCTGCCCGCGAGATGACCCCGATGCTCGGAGGATCCGCACGCCGGTGACAGGGACGACGCAGGCACGGGGGGACGACGGTCGCGAGGCGGCCGCGCGCCGGCTGCTGGAGAGCGTGGGGATCCCGCTGCTCGCGGTAATCGCGTCCTTCGCCCTCGGCGCGGTGTTCATCGCCGCCGTCGGCGCCAATCCGCTCACGGTCTATGGCGCCCTGTTTGCCGGCACCTTCGGCAGTTCCTATGGATTCGGGCAGGTGCTGTTCAAGGCCACGCCGCTGATCTTCACCGGCCTCGCCGTCGCCGTCGCGTTTCGCGCCGGCCTGTTCAACATCGGCGCGCCGGGACAAGTGGAAATCGGCACGTTCGTGCTTGCGCTGGTGGGCACGCGATTGCCGGCGGCCTGGCCGGCGGCGCTCGACATCGCGGTGTGTCTGGCCGCGGCGATGGCCGGCGGCGCGCTCTGGGCGGCAATCCCCGGCGTGCTCAAGGCGACGCGCGGCACCCACGAAGTCATCAACACGCTGATGCTCAACTTCATCGCCGTCGCCCTGATCAACTACTGGCTGACCGGCCCGCTGGCGGTGACCGGCACCCTGCACACCGACGCGGTGCCGGCGAGCCTCACGCGGCTGGAGGCGTGGGCGCCGTCGTTCGCGGGATCGCCGGTGAACGCCAGCCTCGGCCTCGCGCTGTTGGCGGCGGTGGCCGTGTACGTCGTGTTGTGGCACACGCCCTTCGGTTATGAGATGCGCGCGGTGGGTCTCGCGCCGCGCGCCGCGGCGTACGCGGGGATCAGCGTCGGCGGGGTGACGGTCGGCGTGATGATGCTCTCCGGCGCGCTCGCCGGCTTGGTCGGCGCCAACTTCGTGCTCGGCTACAAGCACTACTACGAGGAGGGCTTCAGCGGCGGCGTCGGGTTCATGGGCATCGCGGTGGCGCTGCTCGGGCGCAATCATCCGCTGGGCGTCGTGCTGGCGGCGCTGCTGTTCGGGATGCTGTCCTACGGCGGGCTGGTGATCAACGGCATGGTGCCGAAGGAACTCGTCGACATCCTGCAGGCGATCGTGATCCTGATGGTGGTGGCCACCTCCAGCATCTTCCGCGAGGCGATGCTGGCCTGGCGCGCGCGGCGCGCCGGGCAAGCGGTGGCCCCGGTGACGCTGTGATCGAGATGAGCTGGGCGCTGGCGGCGGGCTTCGCCGCGCAGACCATTCGCATCAGCGTGCCGTACACGCTGGCCGCCGTCGGCGCCACGTTCAGCGAGCGCGGTGGCGTGGTCAACATCGCGCTCGAAGGCATGCTGCTGGTCGGTGCCTTCGCCGCGGTGCTCGGCACCCACCTGAGCGGCTCGCCGTGGGTGGGGCTGGTGTGCGCAATCGGCGCCGGCGGGGTGCTGGCGTTGCTGCACGCGGTGGTGGCGGTGACGCTGCGCGCCGACCAGATCATCTCCGGCGTCGCGCTGAACCTGCTCGCGGTGGGCCTGACCAAGTTCCTGCTGAAGCTGGTGTTCGGCTCCAGCAGCAACTCGTCGCGAATCGAGGGCCTGCCGTCGATCTCCGGCGCGCTCGAGCGGATTCCGCTGATCGGCGGCATCATCGCGCATCCGTTGGTGCTGGCCACCGCGCTTCTGGTGTTCCTCGCGCATCGCGTGATCTTTCGCACGCGGTTCGGCC
>JBKJUD010000223.1:0-6313 GCA_046590735.1 Candidatus Eiseniibacteriota bacterium
CCACCTGGGCCTGCCCGCCTCGATCCTCGGCCGCCATCCGTTCCCCGGTCCCGGGCTTGCGGTCCGCGTGCTGGGGGAGATCACCGAGGACGCGCTCGACACGCTGCGCCGCGCCGACGCAGTGTATCTCGACGAGATCCGCCGCGCCGGGCTCTATGACAGCATCTGGCAGGCGTTTGCCGTGCTGCTGCCGGTGCGCACGGTCGGGGTGATGGGCGACGTGCGCACCTACGACCGCGTGCTCGCCCTGCGCGCCGTGACCTCCACGGACGGGATGACCGCCGACTGGTTCGACATGCCGCATGCCGTCCTGCGCCGCATGGCGAATCGCATCGTCAACGAGGTGTCGGGGGTGAACCGGGTGGTGTACGATATCAGTTCGAAGCCCCCGTCCACCATCGAGTGGGAATGAGCGGGGCCGACAGGGCTCCGGCGATCCCCCCGCCGAGCAGGCGACGCGGAGGGAGACGGGTGTTGGCACACGGCGGAGCATGCGCGGCAGGACGCGCGCGGCGCATCGGCTGGGCAGCGGTGCTGCTGGCAGCAGCCGTCGCGGCCCCCGGACCGGCGGCGGCGATGATGCCGCCGAGCCCGTCCGCGACGCAGCGGCAGGGGAGCGTCGGCATCACCGCGGTGGCCCCCGCGACCGTGCGCGGCATGGGCGCGGACGCCACGCGCGCGCCGCTCCATCTCGACCCCGCGGCCACCGGCACGTCGTCGGTCAAGGTGCTCGTCATCCTCGCCGAATTTCCCGATGCGCCCGCCACCCACCAAGCCGGCGACTACGACAGCCTGCTGTTCGCCACCACCCGCGCCGGCGGCAGCGTGCGCAGCTACTATCGCGAGAACTCCTACGGCGCGCTCGACGTCACCGGACGCGTCGAGGGGCCGTGGCTGACGCTGCCGCAACCGCGCGACTACTACGCCAACGCCACCGGCGGTCTCCCCGGCGCCAATGGCAGCAACACCTACCCGCGCAACGCGCAGGGAATGGCCGAGGAAGCGATCCTGCGCGCCGACCGCTACGTCGACTTCTCGCAATACGACGGCAACGGAGATGGCTACGTCGATTACCTGATCATCGTGCACAGCGGCCGCGGCAAGGAACAAACCGATAACCCGCTGGACATCTGGTCGCACACCTGGACGACCTCACGCGACATCCTCGTCGACGGCGTGCGCGTCTCGAACTACTCGACGGTGCCCGAAGACTGCCAGATCGGCGTGTGCGCGCACGAGTACGGGCACCAGCTCGGCCTGCCGGATCTCTACACGGCGCGGGGCGCCGGCATCGGCATGTTTTCGCTGATGGCGACCGGGGCGTGGGGCGGTGTGTCACTCGAGGGCGATCATCCGACGCAGCTCGACCCGTGGTGCAAGGCGCGGCTCGGATTCCTGCGGCCGACGGTCCTCACCCGCAATCTGGCCGCGGCGACGCTGGCCCCGGTGGAGACCACGCCGGTCGCATGGAAACTGTGGACCATCGGCGCGCCGGCAGCGGAGTACTTCCTCGTGGAAAACCGCCAGTACATCGGCCAGGACGACGTGCATCCCACCGATCGCTTCCGCGGTCTGCCCAACGCGGGCTTCGTCATCTACCACATCGACGATGCCGTGCCCGGCAACCTGCGGCAGTACGGCCAGGACGCCAGCGCGCACCTGCAGGTGGCGCTGGTGGAGGCCGACGGCGACACGCTCGGCCGCGGCACCATCGACCGCGTGCTGCGCGAGTGGGGATTGCCGAGCGACGTGTTCGGCGTGCCGCCGCAGGACGTGCACGTGTGGGACCAGAATACCGTGCCCTCCTCGCGTGACTACGGCCTGCGCGACACCCAGGTGGCGCTGCGCGGCATGCGGCTCGCGAGCACCACCGCGGTGGCGGACGTGGAGGTGGCAAATGCGCCCGCCCTCCGCGGCGACGGCGTCGAGGTGCGCGACGAGGGCGGGAATGCCGGCGGGGTGCTGTACGCCGGCGGGCGCGCGGTGGTCGTTCCGCGGGTCCGCAATCGCGGACTGGCGGCCCGTGACGTCACGGCGCGCCTGAGCCTCGTCGATCCCTACGCCACCAGCAGTGGCGGCGTGGTGGAGATCGGCAGCGTGGCGAGCGACACGCTGGTGCGCGCGCCGCAGTCGGACGTGATGGTGCAGATGCATGGCGAGGTGCCGTCCGATCCGTATCCGCTGCCGGTCATCTTCGAACTGTCCGGAACCGGGGGAGCGCCGGGTGTGACGACCACCGTGCGCGACACCGTGCTGGTGCCCAGCGGTGCGATCTTCTCCTTCGGCGACGACGCCGAAAGCAGCTTGCCGCGGTTTCGCGATGTGTCCCCCCGCACCGATGTGCGCGCACGATGGCGGCGCAGCGCGCAGCACAATACGACGGCCGGCGGCTCGTTCGCCTGGCGCTGCGGCAGCGACGTGCCCGGCGGGGCGTACGACGCGCGCCTCGACATGGCGCTGGAGAGCCAGCCCTTTCAGCTCGACGGCACCGGCACGCTGTCGTTCCAGAGTTTCATCGACGCCGAGGGCGGCTCACCCGGCATCACCTACGATGGTGGCGTGGTGGAACTGGCCGTGGGCGACGGACCGTGGAACCCGCTGGAACTCGACGGCGGCTATCCCTACCTCCTGCGCGCACCGCAGGGTGGACTGACCGATGGCCTGGTGGGCCGCGGGGCGCTGGGCGGGCACGACGCCGCGCCGCACCGCTACACCGCCTCACTCGCGGGCCTCCAGGGGATCGCGCGCCTGCGGTTCCGGTTCGTGAGCGACGCCTCGGTGGGGTTTGACGGGTGGACGGTCGACGACATCCTCGTCGACACCGACACCCAGCCCTACGTCGTGCTGCCGATGGACCCGGTGGCTGACGACAGCGGCGTGCAACTCTCGTGGCGGGTCGTGGAGAGCCGTGGCCCGTACGCGCGGCCCGGATTCACCCTCTACCAGGCGTCCGCGCCGCTGGGCACCTTGGCCGGCACCGTGCAGCGGCCGCTGGGCGCCCTGCAACGGGCGACGGGAAACGCCGCGTCGTCGCTGCTGCGATCGGTGCGCGTGCCCAGCGCGGTGACCGCGGTGTCCTACGTGCTCGTGGATTCGTCCGCGACAGGCGCCTCGCGACTGTATACCTTCTCCTCGAACCAGGCGCCGGTGCGCTTCGCCGTCTCGCCGCTGGTGCTGCAGGTGGGCCGCGGCAGCGCAACGATCCGTTTCCAGGCCACCTCGAGCGACGGGCGCAGCGTGCCGGTGCGCGTCGATGTGCTCGACGTGCAGGGGCGCCGCGTGGCAACCTTGGCCGATGGGCCACGCTATCCGGGGCCGCAGGTTGTGGTGTGGGATGGACGGCGTGGCGTGGGATCGGAGACTGCGGGACCGCCCGGGGCGCGGGTCGCCACCGGAATGTACTTCGTCTCGGTGCAAGCGGGAGGAACGCGATACATGGCGAAGCTGCCGGTGATGCGATGACGGGGAAGATGTCCGCGAATCCCCCACGGACATCCCCAGCCGGGGCTCCCGCCGTGCCCGTCCCGCCGGATCCGCGGTCACGCGCCGCCGCGCGCCGCCGGCGCGATCGCCCGATGACGCTGGGCGAGGAATTGCGCCGCAAGTCGATCCACCTGGCCTCGATCGGGATCCCGATCGCCTATTATTTTGTCCCACGTTTCCACGCGACGCGCATCCTGCTGGTCGCGTTCCTGGTGCTGCTGTTCATCGACCTGCTGCGCCTGCAGACACCGCGCGTGCGGTGGTTCTTCGCGCGCTTCCTCGGCGACATCCTGCGCGGCCACGAGTCGCGCGACCTGCTGGCCTCGACCTATCTCGTGCTCGCCGCGCTGCTCACGCTGTACATCGTGCCGCAGAAGCAGGTGGCGATTGCCGCACTCAGCTTCATGGTCGTGGGTGACACCGCAGCGGCATTGGTCGGACGGCGCTGGGGCCGCACGCGATTCTTCGGCAAGAGCCTCGAGGGCAGCGGCGCGGCGTTCATCGCCTGTGTGATTGCCGGGGCGATCATCCTCTACCTGCCGCCGCCGGCCGAACACGCGCTGCCGGCACTCACCTGGCCGATCGTGCTGGCCGGGGCGTTCTTCGCGACCGTCTTCGAGGCGTTGCCGATTCCGCTCGACGACAACTTCAGCGTCCCGCTCGCCGCGGGCATCGCCATGATGACGCTGCTGGGTTCGACCGGCTGAGTGGTCGCCCGGCGGGGCGCCCGCCCCGCTGCCAGAGTGCCCTCCGGTCCCCCCCCACCACGCCGGGGCGCTGATTCGCTTGCTCCGCATATAAGGAGGCTGCTAGGCTCCCCCGAACATCACAGGGCACGGGAACCTGGACGCGCGACCCATGGACGGCGGTGCGACCAGGGCGGAGCTGCCGGGGCGAGGACGATGTGCCGTCCCCGGGCCGGCTGCAGACGAGGAGGGGTAACCCCTACGCAATGCTAGGACTTATCGAGAAACTGTTCGGGACGAAGGGCAACCGTGAGGTCAAGCGCATCGCCCCGGTCGTCGACGAGATCAATGTCATCCATGACGAGATGCCGGCCCTCTCCGACGACGAATTGCGCCACAAGACGGTCGAGTTTCGCGAGCGACTCGCCGCCGGGGAAACGATCGACGACCTCCTGCCGGAAGCCTTCGCGGTGGTCAAGGACGCCTGCCGGCGCCTGTGCGGGACCACCGCCGACATCGTCGGCCACCCGATCAGCTGGGAGATGGTGCCCTACGACGTCCAGTTGCACGGCGGCGTCGTGCTCCACGAGGGCAAGATCGCCGAGATGGCCACGGGTGAAGGCAAGACGCTGGTCGCCACGCTGCCGCTGTACCTGAACGCGCTCGAGGGCCACGGCGTTCACCTGGTCACCGTCAACGACTACCTCGCGTTGCGCGATAGCGAGTGGATGGGGCAGATCTTCCGCTTCCTCGGCCTTACCGTGGGCTGCATCCAGCACGACCAGCCGCCGCACATCCGCCGCCAGCAATACGCCGCCGACATCACCTACGGCACCAACAACGAGTTCGGCTTCGACTACCTGCGCGACAACATGGCGCGCGACATCGAGTCCCGCGTGCAGCGCGGGCACCACTACGCCATTGTCGACGAGGTGGACTCGGTGCTGATCGACGAGGCGCGTACGCCGCTGATCATCTCCGGGCCGGTCGAGCGCGAGACCAACACGTTCGAGACGATGAAGCCGTCGGTCGACAAGTTGATGCGCGAGCAGACGCGCCTGGTCAACCAGATCCTCGCCGAGGCGGAGAAGCAGACCGAGGACGATCCCGACAACGACGAGCTGGGCGTCAAGCTGCTGCAGGTCAAGCGCGGCTCGCCGAAGAACAAGCGCTTCTCGAAGCTGATGACCGACGGCCGCTTCAAGAAGCTGGTGCAGAAGACCGAGAACGACTTCATCCGCGACAAGCGCATGAGCGAACTGGACGACGAGATGTACTTCTCGATCGACGAGAAGGGCCACAACGTGGAGGTCAGCGAGAAGGGCCGCGACTTCTTCGAGGCGGACTTCTTCCTGCTGCCCGACCTGAGCGTCGAGGTCGAGGCGATCGACGCGAATCCCGATCTCACCCCCGAGGAGCGCGCCGCCCAGCGCGAGGCGATCCACCAGCTCTACGCCCGCCGCACCGAGCGGATCCACCAGGTGCTGCAGCTGCTCAAGGCCTACGCGCTGTTCGAGAAGGACGTCGAATACGTCGTGCAGGATGGCAAGGTTTTGATCGTCGACGAGTTCACCGGCCGCCTGATGCCCGGCCGGCGATACAGCGACGGACTGCACTCGGCGATCGAGGCGAAGGAGAACCTCGTCGTCGAGGGCGATACCCAGACGATGGCCACCATCACGCTACAGAACTACTTCCGGCTCTACAAGAAACTCGCCGGCATGACCGGCACCGCGGAAACCGAGGCCGGGGAGTTCTGGAACATCTACAAGCTGGACGTGTCGGTGATTCCCACCAACCAGCCGGTGCGCCGCCAGGACTACAACGACGTGATCTTCCGCACCAAGCGGGAGAAGTTCAACGCGATCATCGAGGAAATCGAGGCGATGCACAAGGCGGGGCGGCCGGTCCTGGTGGGCACCGTCTCCGTCGAGGTGAGCGAGACGCTGTCGCGCCTTCTCAAGCGCACCGGGATCGCGCACAAGGTGCTCAACGCCAAGTTCCACGCGCAGGAAGCCGACATCATCTCGCGCGCCGGCCAGCCCGGCGCGGTCACCATCGCCACCAACATGGCCGGCCGCGGCACCGACATCCTGCTCGGCGGCAACCCACAGACCCCCGAGGACAAAGAGGCGGTCAAAGAG
>JBKJUD010000472.1:0-2771 GCA_046590735.1 Candidatus Eiseniibacteriota bacterium
GGGCCGTCCCGCGAGGGGCGGCCCTTCGTGCGTTCAGGGGCGGGGCTCGCGCTGCGCCGCCTCCGCCTCGCCAAACAGCGCGGCTTCGAGGTTCGCCAGCGAGTCGAGCACGAGCGCGGCGCCGGGCAGCGCGAGGTGCGCGGTGTAGGGCGTGCGCAGGCCGATGACGCGCATGCCCGCGTCGTGCGCGGCGCGCACGCCCTTCGGTGCGTCCTCCACCGCGAGGCACTGGGCCGGCGCGAGCCCGAGCCGCGCGGCGGCCAGCAGGTAGATCTCGGGATCCGGCTTGCCGCGCCGCACCATGTCGCCGGTGACCACCTCGGAGAACGCTTCGCGGATGCCCAGGCGCGCAAGCGCCGACTGCACCCACGCCGTGCGCGAGGAGGACGCCACCGCGAGCCGCAGTCCACGCCGCGCGAGGCCGGCGAGGAGTTCGCGGACGCCGGGATTGGCGACGGAGTGCGCGGCATAGGCTTCCTGGATCGCGGTGTCGTAGGCGGCCTGGTAGTGCGCCTGCGGATGGGGGAGCCGATGGCAGGCGACGAGATCGCGCCACGTATCCTCGTCGGTGGTCCCGATGTACTCGCGGTACGCGTCCTCGCTGACGACCACTTGCTCGGGCGCGAGCACGCGGTTCATCACGGCATGATGCAGCGGCTCGCTGTCCAGCAGGACGCCATCCATGTCGAAAATCACGGCGGCGAGCGTGGCGCCCGCCGCCGCGATGCCCGCCGCCGGCATTCGCTACTGCCCGGCGCCGGTCGGCGGCGCACCGAGGAAGCTGCGCATGCGGGCGGCCTCGCGCTCGCGCAGGTTGGCGCAGTCGCGCACCGCCGCGGCCACCCGCTTGAGCGTCTCGTCGGTCCCGGGCGCGTCGTGCGCGGGTTCGAGGAAGAACGCCTTGCGCGCGGCAAACTGCTGCTCCGAGCAGCCGCCCGCGAAATATGCGAGCAGGTTCCGGAACGACTCGGGTATCCGCCGGGCGAGTGCGTCGTAGTTGTCCGTTATCCAGCGCCACAGCTGGTCCTCGAAACGCGGGTCGCGCCCGATCGCCATGGCCGGGCGCAACAGCTCCTGCGGCCGCAGCGGTCCGTGCAGCTGGAAATCGAGCGTCGCGCTGATGATCGACGGGTCCTGGAACGCGCCGAGCGAGAACAGGAAGCGGCTGCGGTCGCCCGGGGATTTCGCCGTTTCGAAGCGTTCCTTGTACGTCTCCCACAGCGCCCGGTTGCCGCGCTGCGCCGCGCCGTGCAGGGCGAACTCGATGAGCGCGGGTTCGACCGAGCGGGAATCGGCGAGGAAGGCGTGCGCCAGGGAATCGGCGTAGGCGAGGACGGCGGGATCCTCGCCTGCCTCGCCGAGCAGCGAGAGCACCTTCGCGCGGGTCTCTCCGACGTTCTCGTCCTCGCCCGCGCGCGCCGTGCGGCCGAGACGCGCCAGCGCAGGGGCGAAGGCGGTGCGGATCCATGCCGCGAAGGGGACTCGCAAATCCTCGGTGATCAGCGGCTCGCGCACGCCCTCCACCGCGCCCGTGGCGAGCCCGATGACGTCCGGCGACACATCACCGGCCGCCTGCCCGGCGGCCGCGAGCACGGCGTCGGCGTGCACGAGGCCGGCGTCCAGCAGGGCGCCGAGGTTGGCGAGCAGCGCCATCCGCTCGCGCGGCGACAGGGCCGTCGGCGCCGCCTCGCGCAGCGCGGCCAGCGGTTCGGGCGCGAGCCACCAGCGGTAGTAGCCGCTGTCGCCGGCGTTGGGCAGCAGCCACGCGGGATCGGCGTGGAGGCCGTCGAGTTGCACCACGGCGACGCTGTCGCGCAGCAGCACGGTCTGCACATGGCGCGGGTCCGCGGCGGTCGGGTAGCGCAGGGTGACCGGAATCTGCCACACCTGCGACGGCACGCTCTCGCCCTCGGGCACGAAGCGGCGCTGCGCCAGCCGCACGCGGCCGTCGCCCAGCAGCGTCGCGCTGACGAGCGGCACGCCAGGCTGGTTGAGGAAACTGGTCATCGCAGTGGGCACGTCCTTGCCCGGCGCGGCCGCGGCCAGCGCCTTCCAGAGATCGGAACCGGTGGCATTCTTCCACTCGTGCGCCCGCAGGTAGGCGAGGACGCCCTGACGAAACGCCTTCGGCCCGAGCCACTGCTCGAACATCAGCAGGCAGGCCTCACCCTTGCGGTAGGCGAGGGCATCGGCAAGCTGGTTCAGATTGACGTCGCCCACCACCTCGCGCCGCATCGCGTGGGTCGAGGTGGCCTGGTCGGTGTTGTACGCGCGCTGCACGCCCCGCTCCTGGTCGAGCGAGCTGCCGAACTCCGGGTACACCTGGTCGGTGATCTTGGTGGCGATCCATTCCGCGAACGACTCGTTGAGCCAGAGGTCGTCCCACCACTGCATCGTGACGAGGTCGCCGAACCACATGTGGGCCATCTCGTGGGCGATGGTGCAGCTGCGCTGGAGCACCTGGTCGGGCGTCGCGGCCCCCCGGAAGACCATGGTGTCGCGGAAGGTCACGCACCCGGGGTTCTCCATGGCGCCTGCGTTGAATTCGGGGACGAAGGCCTGGTGGTAGTCCCCGAAGGGATAGCGGTCGTCGAAGAGCCGGTGGAACTCATCGAAGCACGCTCGGGTGACGGTGATGATCTCCGCGGCGTCGGCCTCGAGGGTGCCTGCCAGGCTGGCGCGGGCGCTGAGGCCGAGCGGGATGCCGTCATGTTCGTCGCGGATCACGTGCCACGGGCCGGCGACGATGGTGACGAAGTAGGTCGACAGCG
>JBKJUD010000125.1:0-3384 GCA_046590735.1 Candidatus Eiseniibacteriota bacterium
GACCAGCCCATCGGCATCTACGATCCCAATCGCGATATCGCGGTGCAGGCCGTGGGCCTGACCCACGTGGACCTGCACTACGACACGGGCATTCGCTAAAGCCGCGATCCGTGCGCGCTATTTCGCCGTCACCCCGCCGTCCACCGGCAGCACGACGCCGGTAATCCACCGCGCGGCGGGACTCGCCAGGAACAGTGCCGCGTATGCGATGTCTTCCGGTGTCCCGGTGCGCCGCAACGGATACTCCATCGCCACGCGCCGGAGCGTCGCCGCGGGGTTGGGCGTGTGCGCGAGAAGGTCGTCCACCAGCGCGGTCGGCACGAAGCCGGGACAGATCGCGTTGACACGCACCTGTTGCGGCCCGTGCGCCACCGCCAGAGAGCGCGTCAGCGCCAGCACGCCGCCCTTCGCCGCGCTGTACACCGGCGCCCAGCCGGGCCCGCCGCGATAGCCGAGATACGACGCGATGTTGACGATCGCGCCGCCACCGCGCGCCGCCATGCGGGGCACCGCCTCGCGCGTGCAGTAGAGGACGCCGCGCAGGTTCACCTCGAGCATCGCGTCGATGTCGTCGTCGGTGTGCGCGGCGAGCGGCACGGGAATGACGGCGCCGGCCGCGTTGACCAGGATGTCGAGACCGCCCCCGTCGTCGCAGGCGCCGAACAGCGCGCGCACCGACGCCGACGAGCGGACATCTGTTTCGACGAACCGCGCGGCGTCGCGTCCACATGCCGCGCGGATGGCCGCCACCCCCGCCTGGCCCACGCCGGCGCGGCGGCCGGCAAGCGTGACCTCGGCGCCAGCCTGCGCGAGCAGCGTCGCGATGCCCAGCCCGATGCCACTCGCCCCGCCGCTCACCAGCGCGCGCTGGCCCCCCACGCCGAACACCGCCTCGAGGTTCACCGCGGCGCCTTCTTCCGCGCCAGGGTGAGCACCGCCTTCCACTGCTGCGGCTCCACCGGCGTCACCGCGCACCGCGCCATGCGCACGAAGCGGATGTCCGCGCACACCGGATCGGCCTTCAACTCCGCGAGCGTCACCTCGCGCTGCAACGTCTCGACCGGCTCGAGGTCGACGACCACGCGCCGGCCCTTCGCGTCGGTCGCGTCGGGATACGGCGCACGCACCACGCGCGCGATGCCGTAGGCGCTCTTGCGCGGCGCGGTGTGATAGAGCAATACCAGGTCACCCGCCTGCACCTGCCGCAACTGGAATTGCGCCGGCACGCCGTGCACGCCGTCCCACACCTCGCGGCCGCGCGCGAACAAGGTCTCGTAATGATATGCGTCGGGATCGCTCAGGAAGGCCCAGTGGCGTGTCATGCCGCGGACGCTAGCGAGCGCGGTCGGCAGGGTCAAGACCTGCCCCGCCGACCGCGTCGGAGTTCCTCTCGAGGGTCGAGGGGGCTAGCGAGGATAGAGTGACTTGATGCCACCCCAGGTCGTCGCGTTCACAGGGGTCGCGCCGCCGAAAGTCAGATACAAATCCGGTTGCGTCTCCGCTCCGTAGGATTCGAGACCGTTGTCCGATATCCAAATGGCGCCCTCCGGAGCGACTTCTCCCTCGATGGCAAATTCAAGCTTCATATCGAGACCTCCCGGAGGAAGCGGTGGCAGGGGTGCGCTGGCACGCATCCCGTCCCATCGATGCGCGCCGCTGATGAGTCCGTATTTTGCCAGCGCCGCGGCGCCGTCGGGTGGCGACGCCGTCATCTCCATCGCCTGGCCATTGTGATCCACCACCGGCGTGCCGTCGGTGTTCAGCAGTCGCGCCGTGGCCAGGGTGCCCGAGTTGTCGGGGGCGAGTTCCACGCCGGACTGCAGCAACACGAGGCCGGCCGTGCCCGAGTCGAACAGGTGAAACGTGATCGTCCACTTCCAGTGGACCTTGTTCAGACTGTCTACCGTCGACTGGCAGTTGATGTCGATCGGATAGTAGGCGGTCGCGGAACGCGCTGCGCCGAGCGAACAGGCGACTACCAGGGCTGCGCCTGCCGCGAGGGCGAGCCGGGAGTGATGTCCACGAAGGGTCATCGCGATTCTCCTTGGGGAAGGGTATCCAACGAAGGTGCCGAGGCGTTCGGGTGCGCGCTCCGCGACGCGGATCGCGCGAGCGACCTTTCGTGAGCACGACACGCTGCATGCACCCAGGACAAAGCTTACCACATGCCGCTGCGGCGCGAGGGCCGTCGGCACGACGCAGCCCTTCCCACACTTCGGCCGATTCCCCGGGGCTTCTCGTTCACGAGCACCAATCGCCCAGATTTGTGCTTGAGCATGGCGACCTCGGTATGTAGGATGCCGCCGTTTGCGGATCGTCGGGCTCGGAAAAATTCCGTCGACCGCCACACGGACGACCGCGCGACACGGCTCCCTTCCGACCGGAAGGCGACGAGACGCGGTCCGTCACGTCGAACCGTAGATGAGGGTGAGCCCGCCACGGCCATGACAAAGAGTCGATCACTGACCACGCTCGGAGCCGCCGCCGCGATCCTCACGGCCCTGCTCCTTCCCGGAATCCTCGCCGTCACCTCCGCGGGCTGCGGCACCGCCGCCAAGAGCGCCGGCGTCGAGCAACCGATCAAGTTTCGCCACGACGTCCATGCCGGCGACAACAAGATCCCCTGCCAGTATTGCCACGCCAACGTCACCAAGGGAGCGGCTGCCACCATCCCGCCGGTCTCGGTGTGCTTCGGCTGCCACAAGATGGTGGGCGGGTCGAACGACGAATACAAGGCGGAGATCACCAAGGTCCGGAAGTACTGGACGGACCAGAAGCCGATCCCGTGGAAGAAGGTCTACGACCTCCCCGACTACGTGTACTTCTCGCACAAGCGCCACCTCAGTGCGGATCTCAAGTGCGAGCAATGCCACGGCCAGGTGGAGAAGATGCAGGTGGTGTCGCTGCAGCAGCCGCTCAGCATGGGCTTCTGCGTGAAGTGCCATCGCGAGAACTCGCACGAGAAGAACAAGAACTTCCCGGCGAGCATCGATTGCATGACCTGCCACAAGTAACCATGCCCGGCTGGATGGAAGCGGGACCGAGGACAGAGGACGACGATGTCTGACGGCGTCAATCGCAGAGATTTCCTGAAGATTCTCGGAGTGGGCGGCTCGGCGATCGGCCTGGCCGGGTGCAACCCGTTCCGGAAGCCCGAGAAGATCATTCCGTATCTGTTGCCTCCCGACGATGTCATCCCGGGGGTGGCCCAGTACTACAGCACCGCCTGCACGGAGTGCGCGGCGGGCTGCGGCGTGGTCGTGCGCACCCGCGAGGGACGCGCCACCAAGATCGAGGGCAACCCGGATCACCCGATCAGCCGCGGCAAGCTGTGCGCCCGCGGTCACGCCATGCTGCAGGGCACCTACAACCCGGACCGCCTCA
>JBKJUD010000151.1:0-4158 GCA_046590735.1 Candidatus Eiseniibacteriota bacterium
GTGCTGGCCAGGGTGGCCACGCCGCTGCTGATGCCGCGGAACAGTTGTACGCGGCCGGCGTCCATGTTGCCGCCGGCATCGTACGCCGGCGAGCCCACCACGACATCGCCGAACCCGTCGCCATCGACGTCACCGACGCCCGCCAGCGCGAAACCGCACTGCGCGTTGACCTGGCCGCCCGCCGCCGTCCACGAGGGCGTGGGACGCAGGCCGTTGAAGCCGCCGAGGTAGAGTTGCGCGCGGCCATCGCTGGCGAAGGCGCCGGTGTACAGCGGCTGTCCGACGAGGACGTCCGCGCTGCCATCCCCGTTCACGTCGCCCGCCGAGGCGATCGCCCAGCCGAGCACCGCGCCGGACTGCGTCCCGTCGAGCACCCAGGTGGCCTGCAGCGACGGCCCGAAGTTCGAACCGTGATATTCGAGGACGCGGCCGGCATCGACCAGGCTGACGGTGGGATCGTAGAGGCGCGCGGCCACCAGCAGGTCGGCATAGGAGTCGCCGTTGATGTCGCCGGCGGCGGCGGCGCTGCTGCCGAACCATGCGCCGGCTTGGTCCGACTCGGCGTGCCAGTTGGCGCCCGTGCTGGGCCCGCTGGGCCCGCCGAAGTAGACCCACGCGCCGCCTTCATCGGCCTGGCCGTTGTCGTAGTAGGGGGCGCCGACCGCGATGTCCGCGTAGCCATCGGCGTTGGTGTCGCCGATGCCCGCGACGCTGAAGCCGGACCCGGCGCCGGCCTGGTCGATCTCGGCGGTCCACGCGGCGGTCTGCGCGATGCCGGCGGCGCTGCCGAGATACACGAACGCGCGTCCCTCGTCGGTCTGCGCGTTGTCGTAATAGGGGCAGCCCACGATGACATCGGCGTACCCGTCGCCATTGACGTCACCCGCCCCGGACACGGCGAAGCCGAAGAGCGCCTGCGTCTGGTCCGATTCCATGGTGCGCTGGCCGGCGCTGGAGAGGCCGCGCGGCGTGCCGCGCAGGACGACGGCGCGTCCCTCGTCGACCTGGCCGCTGTCCCAGTACGGCGCCCCGGCCACGACATCGGAGTAGCCATCGCCGTTGACGTCGCCGGCGGCGGCGAGCGCGTAGCCGAGTTGGGCGCCGGGCTGCTGGCCGTCGTAGGTCCAGGTGGCGACGGTGTCCACCCCGGCGGGCGCGCCGTAGAAGACGAAGACCTTGCCGGCATCGGCGAGGTTGGGATTGGGCAGGCCGTCGAACAGCGGCGCGCCGAGGATGACATCGGAGTAGCCGTCGCCGTTGACGTCGCCAGCGGTGCTCACCGACCATCCGGCCGCCGCGCCGGATTGGCCGCCGCCGAATTGCCACTGGGGGATCGAGTCGAGACCGGCCAGCGAGCCCTGGTAGATGAACGCGGCGCCCTCGCCGGCGAGCGTGACCTTGTACTGCCAGGCGCCGACGATGACATCGGCGAAGCCGTCTCCATTGACGTCGCCGGCGCAGGCCACCGAGCAGCCCAAGCGCGCGCCTACCTGATTCGATTGCACCGTCCAGGCCGCGGTGGTGTCTGGCCCTTGCGCGTGGCCGTAGTAGAGCCAGGCGCGGCCCTCGTCCTGCTCCCCGCTGCTGTAGCGCGCTCCGCCGACCAGGAGGTCGCAGTAGCCGTCGCCGTTCACGTCCCCGGCCGCCGTCACCGAGGCGCCGTAGTTGGCGTCGAGCTGGTTGCCTTCGCGCGTCCACGCCGGCGTGAGCGCAAGTCCGCCGGCGCCACCGAGATAGACCCAGGCGCGGCCCTCGCCCGCCTCGCCCGCGCTGTAGCTGCGCGCGCCGACGATGACATCGTCGTAGCCGTCCCCATTGACGTCGCCCGCCGAGGCTGCGGGGGCGCCGCATGCTGCGCCGGCCTGGTTGCCTTCTGTCGTCCATGCGGGGACCGAGGCCAGGCCGCTGGGAGCGCCGCGAAAGAGCAGCGCGCGGCCCTCGTCGATCTCGGGACCGTCGTAGAGCGGTTCGCTCGTCACGATGTCGTCGTAGCCATCGCCGTTGACGTCGCCCGCGGCCCCGACGGTGGTGCCCAGCAGCGCGCCGGCCTGGCCTCCCGCGTAGGTCCATGCCGGGGTCGGCGCCGGGCCGCCGGGGCCGCCGAGGTACATCCAGACGCCGCCTTCGTCGGCGAGCGCGCCCGCCTCCCATCGGGGGGCGCCGACGATCACGTCGTCGTACCCGTCCCCGTTGACGTCGCCGGCCGACGCCACCGCGACGCCGAGGTTCGCGCTGGCCTGATTCGACTCGACGGTCCAGCCCGGCAGCGAACTGAGCCCGAACACGCTGCCGTAGAACAGCAGCGCCAGCCCCTCATCGGACTCGCCGTGGTCGTAGAACGGCGCGCCGACGATGATGTCGGAGAAGCCATCGCCGTTGACGTCGCCGGCGCAGGCGACCGAATCGCCGAGTTGCTCGCTGGGCTGCGAGCCGAGGTAGCTCCACGCCGGCGTGGTAATCGTGGGGTCGATGACGACGGGATAGCGGGCGTCTGCGTCGTCGACCACCAGGTGCAGGATGGGGGAGGCGAATTCGAAGTGTGCCGGCAGGGACGCGCCATCGGCGTCGCGCACCGACAGGCCGCCGTAGTGGAGCCTGCGAACGCCGTTCGCAGTGAGGAAATCGAGTGCATCCCCGCCGGGCGAGAGCGTGGGGGTCACGCCCTCACCGTGCACCGTCAGCTCGAGCACCACCGGCCCCGCGCCTGCGGGACGGCGGCTCAGACTGTAGCCTTGCTCCAGGCCAGCGGGCGAGTTGGCGTACCACTCGTGCAGCCCCGGCCGCACGTACTGGACGATCGCGCCCAGGCTCTGCGGGGCGACGGGGTCGAGGGCCCGCATCGCGTCCGGGCGGCCGAGCGCCTGGGTCGTCCACGCGGCCGACCACCCCGGGGACGCGGGAACTCCCGGCTGCCGGGGGCCGACGCTCACGCCGCCAACGGCGAACCACGTTCGCAGGTCCTGCTGGCGATTCGGGGCCTGCAGAACGCCGCGGGACACGGTCGCCTCGTATTCCCGTGCGGCGAGGCCCTGACGCACGGCCGCGGTCCAGCCTGCATCCGGTACGATCGCGGAGGAGCCGGTGGCGCCGGCAGGGTCCACGGCGGTTGCCAGGAGCAGCGGGCCCAGCAGGGTCGGCAACAGCAGGAGCCCGGCGCGGGGGCGTATCGAACGTGCGCGAGTTGTCATGGGGCCCTGGCGGTCACGAGCGGGAGGGGGGCGACCGGCATCTCCGGTTCGCAGGGGGCGATGTGCCCGACTTGTCAATCGTCGGCTCGATCTTATGCGGCGGCCGGGACGACCGCAAGAACCGGCGCCGCGTGGTCGCGAAACTTCGCGGCTTGCCGACGGGCGGCACAGGCCCCTGGCGGACGCCGGGGCGATTGGTGGCTGTCAGCCGCCGCCGCGGGTGCTAGCCTTCCGGGAATCGTGTCCCGACCTCCCCCCTCGGGACGCGAAGCGCATCGGCCCCCGGAAGGAGTCCCGCAGTGAATTGGCTCGATCTGGCGATCGCCATCTTCGTGATGATCTCCGTGATTCGCGGCGCCTCGCGCGGGGCGATCCGGTCCGTGCTCGGCCTCGCCGCGGTACTGATCGCGCTGGCAGTCGCCGGCCGCGTCTACCCGCTGCTGAGCGCCCGCGTGATGTCCACGGTGCACGTCCCCCACCCGACCGCCGACTGGCTCGCGTTCCTCGTCGTGTACGGGTTGCTGCACGCCGTCCTGGCGCTGGGGGCGGCGATTCTCGGGCTCGCCGGCAAGGTGGTGGGGGCCGAAGGCGTGCCCGGCCGCCTGGCCGGGGCGATTCTCGAAGGGTATCGCGCGATCCTGCTCTCGGCGATCCTGGTGGGCGCCCTGCTCACGGCGCCGAGCGGCCTGCGGCTGCGCATGGCGCCGGGGCCGGCGGCGACGCAGGCGTTTCGCATCGCCGCGCCGATGCTCGAGCGACTGGTACCGTTGTTCCCCGGGACGATGGGCGAGCGCGTCGCGGCGCCGGACATCGGCGCCGTCCGCCTCTAGGGCAGCAGTACCACCCGCGCCGCCGCCGTCGCGCCCGGCACCGTCGCGCGCACCCAGTAGACGCCGGGGCTCGCACGCCGGCCGCCGTCGGTCGCGCCATCCCACGCCAGCGCGCGCAGGCCCGAGAGCAGCGGCGCATT
>JBKJUD010000276.1:0-3555 GCA_046590735.1 Candidatus Eiseniibacteriota bacterium
CGCGCCGACCGCGCACGTCGAACAGATCGACCGTCGTCACCGGGCGCTCGCCCTCGCCGCCCGGCACCTCGAGACGCAACGCCACCGGCGGCCGCGCGGGATTGGTGCGCGGGGCCAGCACGCGCAGTGCGGTGAAGTGCGCGGTGGCCTGCGCGGTGAGCGAGTCGAGGCCAAGGAACACGCGGTCGAGCGCCAGAGCCGCACCAACGCCGGTCGAGACCGTCCCCGCCCACACATGCGCGCCGGCCACCGACACCATCGTCGCGATCGACGCGCGCGGTCGTGTGGTGATCGCCACCGCCGGTCCGTCGCCGCCCGCGAAGCGCATCGCCACCGACGCTGTCGCGGATCCGGCGGCGGGCAGCAGCGTGGTGACACGCGCGGCGGAGTCGCGCAGCGTGCCGTTGAACGGGCCGTCGTACGCGAGTTGGTCGCGCGCGCCGGTCACGCCGTGGGCCGCGGGCGCCGCGACGCCGGGCAGTCCGGAGGTGAAGGTCACTGCGGCGGCGGGTCCCGGCATCGCCCCGAATGACTCCGCCGCCAGCGCCCACGCCGCGCCGCTATCGGGATCGGCGGGCAGATCGAGCAGGACGACGTGCGGGCCGTTGGCGTTGGCGAGCGCGGTGCGCACGGCGGCGGCATCGTCCTCGCTGAAGTGGCGACCGGCCTCCACGAGAAGGTGCGGGTAGTCGGTCAGCGGCAGCTGCGCGAGCGGCGTGGCGGCGGTGGAGAAGAAGAAGTCGGCGTCGGACGCGCGGGCGGAGAGCGACTCGGCAAGCGCGGCGAGCGGCGCGATCGCGTCTTCGTCGGCCGTGGCGAGCAAGGGCGCGGAGGGCATCACGCCAAAGTTGCGCCAGCCACCGCCGACCGGCGCGGTGGCGGCGTTGCGGCGGCGCGCGTGATCGACGGCACGCACCTGCACGCGGAAGCGTGCGCCCTCCGCCTGCGCGGGCAGCGTCGCGACGTGCGTCGCGCCGCGCGGGCCCACCACGGGCGCGCAACGCGTCGCGACGGACGCGCTCCATCCGCTCGCGCCGCGCGGACGCCACTGCCAGGTGACGATGACCGAGTCGAGCCCGGTGCCGCTGTCGGCGGCCGCCACCCACACCACCGGCGCCTGCGCCGGCAGCACGCTCGGCGTGAGCGGCAAGGCGAGACTCGGCGGCAGGCTGTCGACCAGCACGCGGAACCCGCCGGAGGCCGGCAGCAGCGGTGCGCCGGCGCCGTCGCGTCCCTGCACGTGGAAGGCGATGGTCGCGGGCACCGGCTGTCCCGGGATCGCACCGCTGTAGGTGTCGAAGCCGGGGCCGGGACGCAGCCGCACGGTCACCGGCACACCGCTCGAGGAGCCGGGCTGCAGTTCGAGCAGCAGCGACGTCGTGTCGATGCCGGCGGCGGCCCACGCCAGGACGCGGACGCGATACGGGCCGACGGTGTCCTCGGTGTGCGGCAGCGTCGGCAGCACGACGCGCGCCGGGCCGCGCAGCCAGCGCAGCACCGGGCCGAGCAACTGCGCGCGGGTCGCGGCGTCGAGCGCGCCCGGCGGCAGACACGCGGCGACGACGCGTGGATAATCGCGCGCGCCGGCGACCCAGAACGCGGTCGAGTCGGCGGCGCACGGACGCAGCAGCACGCGCGATGCGTGGCCTGCCGTCAGCGACGGGGGACTCGCAGTCGCCGAACCCGACAGCGCCGGCAGCAGCGTATCCACCGCGCACCACGTCACCGTGTGGCCGCCGGCCGGTTCGCCGCGCCGCGCCCCCGTGTGCCGCTGCACATACGCGAACGCCACGCTGTCGCGTGAGGGTGGCGCCCCGCGCGACGCCGGCACCGACACGAACACGCCCGGCGCGCGCAGCGAATCCGCCGCCGCGAGCGAATCGAGCACGGCCAGCGCGCGCGCCGCGCCGGAGGCCGCGCCGTCGAGCAGCACGACCCGATACTCCGCGAGCAACGACGCGGGCAGCGTGCCGACGCGCGCCTCGTCCCAGATGTCGGCGCCCGGCGCCAGCGGGCCGCCATTCGACAGCGAGCACGCGACGGCGGCGAAGTTGCAGGCGCTCGGCGGCACGATGGGCGTGCCGCACTCCGGCGGCTGCGCGAGCCCGCCGCCCCCCGGCGACAGCGGCCGCCACTCCACCACCGGCGCGCTCGGGAAGACGCTGTAGCTGCGCACGCTGTCGCCGCCGGGAGAACGCCGCGTGTTGCCGGCCGCATCCTGCGCGACGAGATACCACGACACGTGCGCCCCGCGCGCCGCCGCCGGGAGCAGGCCGCGCACCGAGCCCGGCGCGCCGCGGAACTCGCACGGCACCTCGCGCGTGGTGCGCCAGCCGTCGAGCGAGTAGCGCAGCGTCACGGCGCTCACTGACGTCTCGCCATCGCCCACCACCGCATCCACCGCGCGTGCGGTCAGCGTGTCCGGCGACGACATCGGCGCCGACACCGACGCGATGACCGGCGGCGTCGAGTCGCGCGCTGCCCACTCGATGCGCACGTCGTCGAGATACCAGCCGGCGCCGCTGCCGCCCAGGTGCCCGCCTTCGAGGAAACGGATGCGCAGCGCACGCCCCGTGTAGGCGGCCAGCGACACGGCCGTCTCGCGCCAGATCGGCTGCGCGCCGCCAAAGGCGTACTGTCCGCCCACGCCCGGCGTCGACTGCGCGACCGTCCCGTCGTAGCCGCCCGCCGGCTGCAGCGTGGTGAAGTGCGCGCCGCCGTCGGTGGAGATCTGCACCGTCGCGCCGTCGATGAGACTCGGCGGCGTGCCGTCGAACGCGTAGCAGTGCCAGAAGCGCAGGGTCGCCGCGGCGGCGTCCGCCGGCAGCGTCAGCGCGGGCAACTCGAGCGCCGAGGACACGAACGACGAATAGCCATAGCGCAGGCTCGACGCCCACACCTTCGCCCCGGAATGCGGGCAGATGGCGTAGCCGGCGATGTGCGAGGTGGACAGCGGCGTCCCCCACTGCCAGTCCGGCCCGGAGCGCGCCCACGCGCCGTCGTCGGACTCGAAATCCCACACGAACGCACCCACCACGCGCAGCCGGTACGTGCCGGTGGCCGGCTGCGTGGTGAGGTTCGCGCGATGCGAGGCGTCGGTGGCGCGCACCTGGTAGAACAGCGTGTCGCCGATCGCGCGCGGGCCGGACACGCGTGCGACGAAGGAGTCGGGACCGGCGGCCCCGGCGGCGGTGACGGTCCACGCGTCGGACTCGTGCCAGCGCCACCACAGCGCGGCCCCGGCGAGCCCGCGCTCGTCGTGCGCGCGGAAGCCGATCACGTACGGTCCGGCGGTCTCGTTGGTTTGGTAACGCGGCCGATGCGTGACGACGGGGGGCAGGCTGTCGGCGGCGACGTGCACCAGGTAGGTGAGCGGGGCGCCGTTGCCGTCGACCCCCGCGGGCCACGCGCCCACCCGGCCCGCCACGTCGGCGGCGGCGACGCGATAGCGCACCGCGGTGCCCAGCGACTGCGGCGGAATCGACGCGGTGAAGGTGCCCTCGAGGCCGCGCATCATCGGCAGCGTTATCTCCCCACCGCCGCCAGCGGCGTAGT
>JBKJUD010000313.1:0-6783 GCA_046590735.1 Candidatus Eiseniibacteriota bacterium
AGCGGGGAAGTCTCTGTCACCACCGCGCTGGTACACGGCAGCGAGCGGCACGTGCAGTTCACCGTCGCCGTCCACGACACCGGGATCGGCATCCCGGTCGCGCGCCAGGCCAAGATCTTCGAGAGCTTCACCCAGGCCGACGGCGGCACCACGCGCCGCTTCGGCGGCACCGGGCTGGGGCTGACCATCTCGCGCCAGCTTGCCCAGCTGATGGGCGGCGACATCACGCTCAGCAGCGAGCCCGGCCAGGGCAGCACCTTCACGATGCACCTCACGCTGCAGCGCTCGGCGGTGCGCTCGACGCGCGTGCGCCGGCTGCCGCGGCAACTCGCCGGCCTGCCGGTGCTGGTGGTGGATGACAACGCCACCAACCGTCTCATCCTGAGCGAGCAGCTGAAGTCGTGGGGTTGCCAGCCCTTCGAGGTGGCGTCGGCCGCCGAGGCAGTGGAATTCCTGCGCGTGCACGATCCGCTCCAGCCGATCCGCCTCGCCATCCTCGACATGATGATGCCCGGCATGGATGGCGAGCAGTTGGCCGACCTGCTGAAGGCCGACCCGGCAACGCGCGACATCGTGCTGCTGCTGCTGTCCTCCTCGAACTTGCGCGGCCAGGGCGAGAGGCTGCGCGACGTGGGCTTCGCGGCGTGCCTGACGAAGCCCGTGCGGCAATCGCAATTGTTCGACACGCTCGCCGAGTTGCTGGGTCTCGACCGCGCCGTGGAAGGGGCACTGCCCGTCGCGGAAGCCGCGGACGAAAGTGTGCCTCTGGGCCTGCGCGTGCTGCTGGCCGAGGACAACATGGTGAACCAGAAGGTCGCGGTGCGGATCCTGGAGAAGATGGGGTGCCGCGCGGACGCGGTGGCCAACGGCTGCGAAGCGGTCTCCGCCTACGCCTCGCTCCCCTATGACGTCATCCTGATGGACGTGCAGATGCCCGAGATGGACGGCTTCACCGCCACCCAGGAGATTCGCCGATTGCAGGAGGGCGGCGGCGCCGTGGTGCCGATCATCGCGATGACCGCGCATGCCATGGAGGGTGATCGCGAGCGCTGCCTGGCCGCGGGCATGGACGACTATGTCACCAAGCCGGTGAACGCTCGCAGTCTCCGGCAGGCCCTGTTGCGACACTGCGAGCCCAAGGCCGTGGAAGCGCCCGGTGCGGTTCCCACACGACGAGGAGGACAGGACGTGATTTTCGACTTCAATCGGCTCGAGGATGTGACCGGCGGCGACCAGGAATTCGAGGAAGCCATCTTGCGGGAGTTCCTCGACGGGTTGCCCGATGCCGTCGAACGCATGCGCGCGGGGATCGCCGCGCAGGACAGCGGCGCCGTCGCCCAGGGTGCGCACGCGCTGCGTGGCAGCGCCCGGACGCTCGGCGCCGATGCGATCGGATTCGCCTGTCTCGAACTGGAGACCTCGGGCAGCGCCGGCGACCTCAGCGACGCCGCGTCGATGCTGCAGCGCGTGGAACTCGAGCAGGCCCGCCTGACCGATGCGCTCGAGGCCCACCTGCGCCAGCGCGCCGCGTAGCGATATCCAGGCCCGCGCGGCCGCTGCCGGGCGCGCGGGCCAATGCAGGGCCCGCGGAGCTAGGCCCGGCGGCGCGGAGCGGCTAGGATGGGGTCTCGAGAAAGGACCCCTGATGAGCATGCCGGCAGACACCACCCCGCGCGCCGCGGCGCGCGACCACGACGTCGAGACCGATCCGTTGTTGTTCGCCACGTTTCTCGACCTCGTGCAGATTCCCTCGCCCTCGCGCGCGGAAGCCCGCGTCGCCGCCTACGTCCGCGCGTTCTGCGAGGCGCGCGGATTGCAGGTCCGCGAGGATGACGCCGCCGCGCGCGTACAGGGCGACAGCGGCAATCTGATCGTCGACCTGCCCGCCACCGATTCGGCGCGCACGGGCGAGACGGTCGCGATGTTCCTCGCCCACATGGACACGGTGACGCCCGCCGAGCCGGTGCGCATCGTGCGCGAGCGTGGCCTGATCCGCACCGATGGCGCCGCTGTCCTCGGCGCCGACGCCAAGAGCGGCGTCGCGGTGATGCTCGCCGTGCTCGACACCCTGACGCGCCGGCAGCCGCCGCACGGGTCGCTCCGCTTCGTCTTCAGCGTCAACGAGGAGAGCGGGCCCAGCGGCGCTGAATTTCTCGACGACGCGACGATCGCCGATGCCGTCGGCTTCGTCCTCGACTCCAGCGGCGACACCGGCACGCTGGTCGCCGAGACGCCCACCGCGCGCTTCTTCGACCTCGCGTTCCACGGCCGCGCTGCGCACGCGGGGCTCGCGCCGGAGAAGGGCGTCAACGCCATCGCCTTGGCCGCCGCCGCGATCGCCCTGTTGCCGCAGGGGCGTCTCGACGCGGACACGCTCGTCAACATCGGCGCCATCCGCGGCGGCGAGCGCCGGAACGTCGTCGCGCCGCTCGTGACCTGCGAAGGGGAAGTGCGCTGCTTTGCGCCGGCCCGCTGCGAGGACGTGCTGGCCCGCATGCGCGCCACCTGCGACGAGGTCGCCGCGCGCTACGGCGGCCGCGCCGAGTTGGCCGACCGCCCCGCCTTCACCGGCTACGCGCTGGGCGCCGACGAGGGCCCGGTGGCCCGGGTGCGCGCGGCCATGCGGGGCCTCGGCGTCGAGGCGGTGCTGGCCCGCCACGGCGGCGGCAGCGACGCCAACGAACTGGTGCGCCGCGGCGTGCCCGCGGTGAACATCGGCATGGGGTACACGCGCAATCACTCCACCGAGGAGTCGATCCCCGAGGCCAAGCTGCGCTGGGTGTGGGACCTGACCCACGCGCTCGCCGTCGCGCCCGCGCCGACTGGCGGCTGAGGCGGATCGGCGGTACGCTTGAGGCAGTCCTGTCGCGCTGGCTTCCCGTTCCCTGCCGCGAGGCTGCGCGGGCATCGAGTCACGTCTTGCCTGTCGAGGTCCCACTTGCGTTCGTCCCACCACTCGTCTGCACCAGGTCGCGCCCGACGAATATCCCTCGCCGTCGCAGTCGCCATCCTCGCCTTCGGCGCGGCGTGCGGCTCGCCGGCCGGCGCGTCCCCGCGTCCGCCCGCGCAGGTCGCCGACCTGGCCGAGTGGCTGCCGGTGCCCGCCATCCGCGGCGCGGCCACGTTCACCAGCGTCCCGCCCGACAGCTTCGTCTTCGGCCCGTGGTCCTTCGAGGACGGCTGGGGGGGCTGGACCGACGTCGACTCCACCACCAATGCCGTGGTCTACGCCCACCCGCAGGACCTCGCGCAGGTCTCCGGCAGTCGCGGCAACGGCACGCTGTTCAGCGGGAACGTGCTCTGGTTCGGGCAAATCGGCGCCAACGCCTGCGGTCCGCGGGGGGCGATGCCCGGGTACGACAACGGCGTGCACCAGGTCGCGTTCACGACGGTGACGCCGTCCGCCGGCCAACACCTGACGCTCGCCTACCGCGTGGACAGCGAGGACGATTACGACTTCGCGTATGTCCTCATCGACCGGCGCGGCGCCCCGGCCGCCGTGGGCGACCCGAGCCAGCAGTTGTATCTCGACGCGCTGCCTGCACCCGGCGACGTCGATACCGTCGCGACCTGGACCGGCTTCGCCGAGGGCACTCTCGACGTCGACCTGACGGCGTATGTCGGCCGGCTCGTCGCCGTGAAGTTCGTCGTCCAGTCCGACGAAGCCGGCTGCGACGCGGTTGGCGACTTCGACACGCGCGACGGCTTGCTGCAGGTCGACAACGTCGCGATCGGCGGCGTGATCACCACGTGGGACGCCGGCCTCGGCGGCTGGAGTGTCGGCCGGCTGCAGGGCAACGGCACGACGGGATCGCTCCAGTCGCTGGCGTCGCTGCCGATGCTCGATGGCTGCGCGTCGTCCTGTGGCCTTGCCGGGACCGTCGCGTGTCTGTACACCACCGCGCTGCCCGGCTATCACCCCCTGCGCCAGGACGAACTGCTGGTGTCGCCGCCCATCGACCTCACCACGAATCCCGGCTACCCGGCCTCCGGCTACGTCCTGCAGTTCGACGTCTACTCGAACCTCACGCTCGCGGCCTCGATCTTCTACGTCTGGCATGTGCGGTATTCGCCCGCGTACACCGAGGACTGCGCCTGCAGCGATCCCGACGACTGGTCCACCTGGTTCGATGACGGGATCCAGTATTACAACAGTGGCCAGGTGGGATGCCTCACGGGCGTGCAGATCCCGATCATGAGCCACATCCCGGCCTCGGCGCGTCGCGTGCAGCTCGCGCTCGGCGTCGTGATGCCGGAGGGCTCCGGCTCGCAGTACGGCCTCGGCAATCAATCGCCCTACTTCGACAACATCTCGCTGCGCGCGACGAACACCACGCGTGCGCCGGGCATCGTCATGCAGCGCTGGGAACACCTGCAGGACGCCTATCCCAACGCCGCCACGTTCGAGGCCGCGAAGTCGACGCCGGCGAAGATCGATGCCGGCCGCAATCTCGACATCGCCCGCACCCACACGCGGCTCGCCGACACCCTGAGCTGCACCATCGCCGCCTCCTGTGGCGCGCTCGCCGCCGCGGAAGTGGACATCGTGTTCCGTGTCACGCCCGGCCCGTGCCTGAACCGCCAGCACCCGTGGTGGACGGCCTATGACGCGCAGCCGCGCATCGCCAGCGGACCGTATGTGGGATTCGCGGTCGCGCGGCTCGACACCATCGACGCGACGGCGGTGGGCAGCACCCTGGGCGGGGCGTTGCCGCAGCCGCCGGGCACCACTGGCTACCGCGGCCTGTTCCACGAGTCCCCACCGGCCGCCGGCACCTCGTTCGCGGGTCTCGGCACGTGGACCCCGTACACCGGGGGCGCCGAGGGACGGGCGATCTTTCCCGACGACCTGTTCACGCCCGGGACTCACATCGAATACGCGATGCACTCGACCTACATCCCCGCCGCGCTCAACGGCGACGCCTACCTGCCCGATCCCGCGCACGGCAATCCCGACGGCGACCGCCTCGGCAACACCCTCGGTGATCCGCGCTTCCTCTCGGCGGGCGGCGCCTACGATCCCGCCGCGCCGTTCGTCGAGGAGGTGAGCGTCCTGCCGCTCACCACGCGCGACGGCACCACCGATTGCGCCGGCGCCCAGCCCGCGTCCTGTTTCCTCTACGTCGATCATGCCGACCAACGCGGCAGCCAGCTGGCGATCGAGAGCGCGTTCCGCAACCTCGGCATCCGTTGGGATCGCTACGACGTGCGCGCGCCCACCAGCCAGCAGGGCAACGATCTCGGCAGCCGCTTCGACCCCGCCAATTACTCCGCGGGCGATCACGCGCCGGGCCCGCTGCCCTCGCTGCTCAACGCGGTGTACACCGCCATCCTGTGGAGCACCGGCTCGCTGTTCCAGACCAACTTCAGCTACGCGGCGACGGTCACCGGCGCCAGCGATGCCGGCAACGCCGTCGGGCTGCTGGACCAATGGGCGCGCCTCAAGGACGGCCGCGCGCGGCTGCTCTGGATCAACGGCGACGGCAACGCGCGATTCCTCAACAAGACCGGCGCGCGTCTCACCTTCCTCAACACGACGCTCGGTGCCAGCTACATCGGGCCGCAGTATCGCGACAAGAACTCCGCGTGGGGCGTGACGCTCACCGGACTCGGACCGGACTGCACGACCGGGATCTCGTATGGCCTGCGCGCCAACTGGTGCCCGGAGCGCCGCAGCTACAACCTGCTGGCGCGCTATACGGGATCCGCCCTGGGAGTCACCTCCAACAACCTGAAATATCCCGATGCGGCCGGCAGTTGGTACGCCGGCGTCCAGGACGTCGCCACCACCGGCGGCTACGCGCTGCGCGCGCAGACCGACGGCTTCAGCCTCGACCAACTGCGGCAGGCCGGGGTGACCGCCGGCAACGAAACCTCCGCCACCATCGCCGACTACACGGCCCGCGTGCTCAGCTCGTGCTCGACGGCCTGCTTCACCGGGTTGCTGGCGACGGGCGAAGAGGCGCCGTCCGGCGTACCCGCGACCGGCATCGGCCCGACCCGGCAGGAGGGCGCGCAGGTGCGGATCGCGTGGTCGTTGGCGCGCGACGGGTGGGCGGCGCTCGAGATCTACGACGTCGCCGGACGCCGCATCGCGGTGTTGCACGACGGCGCCGCGACCGCGGGCGCCCACGTCTCGCGCTGGACGCCGGGCGGCGCGCCCCGCGGCGTGTTCTTCGTCCGACTCCGCGTCGCGGGCGCCGACACCGCGCGCCGCTTGCTGCTGCTGCGCTGAGACGTCCCTGAGCGCCGGTCCCGGCCGCGCGGCGTTTGCGCGGTTGCCGTGGCATTGTGGCTGGACGTAGTCTCCTCGCTTCCGATCTCCAGCTCGAAGGTCCGCGCAGTTCCCGGGAGAGGTCCTCGACGCATGAAGCTGCCGCACGCCGCCGGACCGCTCGTCCTCATCGGGGGAGCGGAAGACAAGTTCTTCGACAAGGCCATCCTGCGCCGCTTGGTGGAACTGGCCGGCGGCGCGCGCGCGCACCTCGCCGTGATTCCCACCGCCTCGAGCGTCCCGCGCGAGCTGGGCGCGGAGTACCGGCGCGCCCTCGAGGCCATCGGGGTCGCCGCCGTCGACGTGCTCGACGTGCGCACCCGCGCCGATGCCGCCGACCCGCAGATCGTGACCCGCCTGCGCGTCGCCTCCGGCGTGCTGTTCACCGGCGGCAACCAGCTCCGGCTCACGCAGACGCTCGGGGGCACGGATTTCCTCGCCGCGGTCAAGGACATCCACCAGCGCGGGGCGGTGGTCGCCGGCACCAGCGCCCGCGCCTCGGCGTTGTC
>JBKJUD010000357.1:0-4457 GCA_046590735.1 Candidatus Eiseniibacteriota bacterium
CGCGGGGAAGCGCGGGTCCACCGCGACGCCGAGTAGCCCCTGCTCCCAGTCGCCGTAGCGCACGCTGTCCACCGCCACCACGGGGGCGGCGAGCAGGGTGTCGCGGACGACCAGGCGCACCAGGCCGCTGGCGGTCTCGGCGATGAGCGTACGGCCGTCGGGCAGGAAGGCCATCCCGGCCGGCCGGTTCATCCCGCGGGCCAGCGTTTCATCGACGAATCCGGTCGGGAGCAGCACGGTCTGCGCGGAGGCCGGGCGGGCGAGGGCCAAGCCCAAGGCGGAGAGGGCGATGGCCCAGCGAAGCAGGTCGCGCATGTGGGGCTCCTGGGTGGTGCCGGCCGGGACGAGACGGGATGCGTCAAGCGTACGCGGGCGCCGGTGGCAGGGGAAGCCCGGCTCGCAGCACGACTCCGCTTGCGGAGAATGGACGAGGCTCCTAAGCTCTCAAGGAGCTCCCCGTCCCTCGTCCTGTCCAGGATCGCCGTCCGGGCAGTGCCGACCCCCCTTCGACGAAAAGGAGTAGCCATGTCCGCTGCCTCTCTCACGCTGAGCGGCGGTGGCCGCGTCTCCCCACGCATCGCCGCTGCGCTGTTGACCGCCTGCTTCACCGTTCTGTCCCCGCCGGCCCCGCAGGCCTCCCTCGCGGCGAACCAGCTCGCCGTCTCCCATCTCTCACGGGGCGTCCCCGGCGCCGCCTTCCCCGCGCAGGACCTCGCCGCCGGACTTCTCGACGACAACGCCGCGACCGCGGTGAGCCTCGCCCCCGGCGAGGCGCTCGAGTTCGCCTTCGTCGGTGCGCCCCGGTGGATCAATCGCCTCGCGGTCAGCGGCGAGCTCGGCGCGTGGCGCGTCGCGCTGCGTGACCTCGAGGGCGCCTGGTCGGCGTGGCTCACCGGGCGCGCGGCGACGCCAGAGACAATTGGCGAACCCCTGTTCGCCACCGGGCTGCGATTCGTCGCTGTCCCCACCGCCGATTTCCCCGGTGGTGTCCGTGTGGCCGGCCTGAAGGCGATCTTCCACCAGGATGACCCGGACCGCGCCGGCCGCGCCGACGCCGGCTCGCCGACCTATCACGCCGATTGGATCAATGACTATCCGGGCACCGACAGCGATCTCACGAAGTGCGACAACGACGCAGACGACATGGGCGACAAGCTCCCCAACACCTGGACCACGTGGTTGCACGGCGACGCCAATGCGCACGAGGTGCACTTCAAAAACACGGGCATCGGCAATGGTGATAACAACGATCACGCCGACAACGCCGACCTCGCCTACTTCTCCGGCCACGGCACCTCGCAGGTCGACGCCGGCTACACCAACACGTCACTGGGCTCGATGAAGTTCGGCGACACAACGCACGACGACGCCTACATCGTTCCCTCCGACATGGCGAACGCGTGGGGCGACGACCAGATGGAGTGGCTGGTGTCCACGTCCTGCCAGACGCTTCGGGTCGCGGGCCGTCCGTACTGGAAACTCGGCATGGTGGGCGTTCACCTGCTGTGCGGGTCGGACAGCGTCATCGCCGACAAGTCCTACGGCGAAGTGCTCGGCGAGGAGACAGTGGACAACGGTCTCTTCGATACCGCGGTCACCGTCAAGCAGTCCTGGTTCGACGCGATGGACGAGTGGAACGGCGCCCACGAAGGCGCCGTCGTCCAAGCCGAGAACTCGACGATGGGCAACGACTTCATCTGGAATGAAGGCACGGTGGCCGCCGACCCGACCGTGGACGCCACCTGGATCACCTGGATCTACGACGTGGGCTCGGTCGCCCCGTCACCGCCGGCTCCGCCGCACGCCGCGCCGGCACTGCGCGACCCCGTGCGCATCGACGCGCGCCCCGGGCGCGGCTGGCCGGTGCGCGTCGACCGCTCGCTGCTCGCGGGCGCCACCGCGCCGGCGATGCCGGTGTGGAACGTCGTGCCCCGCATGGTGGATTCGTTCTACGTGCGCAATCTCGCGAACGCCATCTGCGCGAGCGAGGGCATCTTGTGCGGCGGGCAGATCGGGCAGGGGGCGCCCGGCGAGCTCAATTTGATCCAGGGCCAGTTCGAGTTGCGTGTCCGGCAGGCGACGGGCGGATTCAGCGCCACCGACGCGAAGAACTGGCTGGGGTGGCGCACTTCGCGGCCGTCGTTGCTGCTCGGCGCCGCGGCGGTGACGCGGGCCGACCAAGTGCTGACCAACTGGGGAGTAAAGCCCGCCGACGCTACCGCGAGCTCTGTCCACTACTTGTGGCAGCGCGCCGAGACCGCGACGGCCGGTGCGGCCCCCAACGACAGCAGCTTCTCGATCGCGTCGACCGTCGGCTACACGCGTCGCATCGGCACCGGCGAGGGCTATCCGGTGCATGGGCCGGGCGCGTCGATCAAGGTGACGCTGGGCGGCAACGGCTCGATCCAGCGCGTCTTCGGCCGCGCTTGGCGGCCGCTCACGCAAGGCGCCAACGTGTCCGTGCTGCCGCTCGACAGCATCCTGGTGGCGCTGTCGCGATTGGGGAATGGCGCAGTGCTCGACCCCAAGCGGATCCCCGTGGACAGCATCCAGGTCAACAGCTTCGAGTTGGGGTACTTCGAACCCGCGTGCCGCGAGAATGTGACCGCGCTGCGTCCGGTCTACCTGTTGTACTGCACGACCTGGGATCTCGGCGTGCCAACGGCGGTCGAATACGCGGTGACCGGCGATGCCATGCCGCTTGATGTCGACATCCTGGCGCCGCAGTACGGCGTCGCGGTGCCGCCGGGCGCGACGGTCTGCTTCAACGGAGCGACGAGCGGTGGCGTCCCGCCCTACACCGCGCAATGGCTCCTCGACGACGGGACCGTCCTGGGGACCGGGTCCTCGGTGTGCGCCCCGATCAACCTCCCCAGCGACCCGCACGCTGCCGGCGACAGCTCGCGCACGGTGACCCTGCTCGTTCGCGACAGCCACGGCGTGGAGGGCGAGGCGTTGGTGCGGATCCGTCTGGTCACAGTCACCGCCGCCGCGCTCGACCCGTCGGGCACCGGCATTGGCTTCACGGCGGTTCCGACCGGCGTCGCGCGCGGTGCGGTTCGCGTGGCGTTCCGCGGCGTGGCAGCCGGCGCGGCGCGCACCACGCTGCGCGCCTACGACGCCACCGGCCGACTGGTTCGCACCCTGTACGACGGCGCGGCGAGCGGCGCGGTGGAGTCGGTGAGCTGGGATCGGCGCGACGAGGCTGGCCGGATGGTGGCTCCGGGCGTCTACGCCCTCCGGTTGGAGACCGGCGGGCGGGTTGATTCCCGCCGCATCGTCCTGCTGCCCTAGCGGATTCGCTACCTCGGGCGGCGCGTGCTGTGCGGCGCGCGCCGCCCGTTGCGTGTGTGCCGCGCCGCCCGCTGCGCCCGGGGTGCCCGCCGCACTCTCGCTCTGCTACACTCCCGCCGCTCGGCCCCGCGCCCTCTGTGCACCCAGTCAGGAGACCCGCATGTCCGGCACCGGACGCATCGTTGGCGGCGCGCTCGCGCCGCATCCGCCGCACCTGGTCTACGCGGAGAACCCGCCGCAAAACGAGCCGCGCGCCGAGTGCGGCTGGGAGACGCTGCGCTGGGGCTACGAGCGGTTGCGCGCGAACCTGCAACGCAAGGACATCGACGTGTTCATCGTCCACTCGCCGCACTGGCGCACGGTGGTCGGTCATCACTTTCTCGGCGTGCCGCACTTCAGCGGCCTGAGCGTTGACCCCGTCTTCCCGAACCTGTTTCGCTATCACTTCGAAGTCGACGTCGATGTTGCGCTGGCGGAGTTGATCCACGACGAGGCGCGCGCCGCCGGACTCGGCACGAAGATGATGCGCAACCCGCACTTCCGCATCGACTACGGCACCATCGCCAGTTGCCACTTGGCCCATCCGTCATGGAACGTGCCGATCGTCGGCATCTCGTCGAACGCGGCGTTCTTCTATTACTCGAACGAGGTCGGCCAGGAACAGATGCTCGCGCTCGGTGAGGCGACGCGGCGCGCGGTGGAGAAGTCCGGCAAGCGCGCCTTCGTGCTGGCGAGCAATTCGCTCAGCCATCGCCACTTCACCACCGAGCCCGCGATCCCCGAGGACATGTCGCACGAGCGCGTCTACCACCACGGGCAGTACCTGTGGGACATGCACGTGCTCGACCTGATGCGCCGCGGCCGCACCCGCGAGTTCCTCGACGAGATGCCCGACTTCATCGACCAGGCCGAGAGCGAGGCGAAGGCCGGGTGCACGAGTTGGCTGATCGCCGCGCTCGGCTATCCCGACTACCCCGCGGAAGTGCACGGCTACGGCACCGTGATCGGCACCGGCAACGCCGTCGTCGAGTGGGACCCGGACAAAGCGACGGCCCCCGCCGCCCACGGTGGCGCGCGATGAGCGCCGCCACGCGCGAGTCCGGCATCGTCGCCGGCTACATCGTCCCGGGCATGCCGCACCCGCTGCTCGTTCCCGAGCGCAA
>JBKJUD010000376.1:0-6717 GCA_046590735.1 Candidatus Eiseniibacteriota bacterium
GGTGTCCATGATCCACGCCATCGTCTGCTCGTTGGTGTGGACGTCGGGGGCCGGCACGTCGCGGTCCGGGCCGAACAGGTCGGCGAGGTCGGCGGTGTAACGGCGGGTCAGGCGCTCGAGGTCGTTCTTGGTCAGGTGGGTGGGGTCGCAGACGATGCCACCCTTGCCGCCGCCGAAGGGCACGTTGACGACGGCGTTCTTCCACGTCATCCAGGTGGCCAGCGCGGTCACTTCCTGCAACGTGACCTGCGGATGGTAGCGGATGCCGCCCTTGGCCGGGCCGCGCACGATCGAGTGCTGGACCCGGTAGCCGGTGAACATCTCGAACTGGCCGCTTTCGAGCTGCACCGGCAGGTAGACGATGGTCTGGCGGCGCGGCGCCTGGATCCACTTGAGCAACGCTTCATCGAGGTTGAGCATCGCTGCAGCTTCCTCGAATTGATGCCGGGCATTCTCGAGCGGGTCCATCTCCCGCTGCCTGATCGTGGCTGCGCTCATAACGCGACTCGGTCCCCTGGGTTCGACGGGTGGGAAGGGTGTTCGCTGTGCGGGGTGTCCTGACGGCGCCGGACTCGGCGCGGCGGGACTCGGTCGACAGCGTTGGAGGTGTCTGCCGGGCTGCTCACATCCCACCCGGCGCGATGAGGCGCGCACCCTAGCATGCGGGGGAAGCAGGTGTCCACACGGGGCGCCGGGTCCGGGCGCGGCGGACCGCCCGCACGACGGTGGGCCGCCGCTGCGCACGGGCCTGCAGGGACGAGGGGTTTCTGCCGATAGCGGGGGACGACGAGCCACCTGTCATCCGCGCCGCCGGCGCGTCCACCCAGTTGCGGGGGTTGCTTCGCTGCCGACCAGTCACGCCCCACATCCGCCGTGCCGCGCCGTTGCATCGCGCGGGCGTTGCCCCGGCCGCCGGTGACCGGCGTCCTGCCGGTCGCGGTGCGCGTCCAGCTCCGGCGCCCGCCGGTGGTCTCGGTCGCGCTGATCACCGCGAATGTCCTCGCGTGGGCGATTCTCCAGCTCGTTCCGCACGGCTTCTCCCTCATGACCCACCTCGCGCTCGCCGCCGCGCGCCCGACGCTCCACGGCGCGCTCGCCTCGTGCTTTCTCCACGTGAACTTCTGGCACGTCGCCGGCAACATGCTCTACCTCGCGGTGTTCGGCCCCCCGCTCGAGGATCGCATCGGCCGCGTGCGGTTCCTGGTGTTGTACCTCCTGCTGGGGATGACCTCGCTGTTCGCCCAGTCGTCCTCGATGTGGATTGGCGGGCCGGCCGATCCGTTCACTGTGATCGTCGGCTCCTCCGGCGCGATCGCCGGCGTGCTGGGACTGTTTCTCGTGCGCTTCCCGAACGCGCAAGTGATGGTGTTCGCGCCGCCGCTGCTGATGGGGCGCCACAGGGTGCCCGGCGTCGGCCAGCTGAACGCAGTGGCGGCGATCGTCGCCTGGTTGATCGTCGAGGTGACGGTGGGCTTCTTCAGCCTGGCCGAGGCGCGCTCCGCGGTCGCGCACTGGGCGCATCTCTCGGGGTTCGTGCTGGGGGCGGCGCTCGGCGTGCTGCTGCGACTGCCGCACGCTGCACACAGCGAGCGCGTGCGGGCCGATGCGTCGCGGGCCGAGGTGCGCGGACAGCTCGAGGAGGCGCTGGGTTTCTGGCGCCATGCTCTGGCGCTCGATGGGCGGGACCTCGAGCCGTGGGTGCGGTGTGCGCGGCTCGCCGCGCGCCTGGGCCGCGGGCGTGAGGCCCGCGAGGCGTATCGCGCCGCGCTGACGTTGACCGTGGAGCGCCGCTGGCGGGAGGCGCAGATCGCCACCTACGCGGAGCTGACGCACGCGTTTCCGGACACGCCCGCGCAGCCGGCGCTGGAGTTGGCGCTGGCGCGGCAGGAGGAGTTCGAAGGTCGCTTCGAGATGGCCGCGGCGTACCTGCGGCGCGGGGCCGAGGCGGCGGGGGATGATGCGGTGCGCGCCGCGGCCTATGCGGAGCTGGCGCGTCTGCACCGCGAGAAGACCGGCGACCGCGTGGCCGCTGCCGACGCCGAGGAGGAGGCGCTGCGCCTCGGCCCCCGGCCGGCACGGGCCACGGCCGACGCTCGTGCCCCGGAGGAGTTGCCGGCGCCGCGCGCCCCGGTCGGCCTGATCCCCCCGCACCCGGGGCGGCGCAGTGGGGGTTCGGCGAGCGGGACCATCTCCCCCTAGCCCCCATGGCGCCGTTGCGCCTTGCCCCCGGAGTTGCTACTCTGCGGCGGTCTGGCGCACAGTCCGGGAGGGTGCGCGGTCCTCGTCCGCCATGGAACTCGCCGCTTCCACGACAACTTCTTGCGCACCTTGCGATTAGGCGGTTCCCCGATGTCGGGAGGCGCGCGGGCAGGAGGCACCGCGTCATCGGCCCCTCCAGCAGGATGCCGGCGCCGTCCCCGATTCTTCTTCCCCCCTTCTGCCGCGGCGTGCGTGCCCGCGTCCCGGGCATCCACCCGGGCGTCCGAGAGTGCGCGCGCCGGCACAGTGCTTCGTGTGAGGAACCTCCATGATTTGGGATAGTTTGCTGGGCATGGTGTCCAACGACGTGGCCGTGGACCTCGGGACCGCCAATACCCTGGTGTATGTGCGCGGCCGCGGCCTGGTGCTCAACGAGCCCACCGTCGTCGCCGTCGACCGCCGCACCGATGAAGTCATCGCCGTGGGACGCGAAGCCAAGATCATGCTCGGGAAAACACCCGACGATGTCTCGGTGGTGCGCCCGCTCAAGGACGGCGTGATCGCGGACTTCGAGGTGACCGAGAAGCTGCTCGGGCATTTCATCCGCAAGGTGCAACGCCAGCGGCTGTTCCGCCACTTCGTGCGACCCCTCATCATCATCTGCGTGCCCAGCGGCATCACCGAGGTGGAGAAGCGCGCGGTGCGCGACTCTGCCGAGAACGCCGGCGCGCGCGAGGTGCTGCTGGTCGCCGAGCCGATTGCTGCGGCGGTGGGAGTCGGACTGCCGATCGACGAGCCGTGCGGCAACATGGTCATCGACATCGGCGGCGGCACCACGGAAATCGCGGTGATGGCGCTCAACGGCATCGTCAACGACACCTCGATCCGCCAAGGCGGCGACGAGATGGACGAAGCCATCCTGCAGTACGTCAAGAGCACGCACAACCTGCTGATCGGCGACCAGACCGCCGAGCAGATCAAGATCCAGATCGGTTCGGCCTTCGACCTCGGCACCGACGAGACCCTGGAGGTGAAGGGCCGCGACCTGATCAAGGGCGTGCCGAAGACCGTCCGTGTCAGCGAGAGCGAGATTCGCGGCGCCTTGCAGGCGACGATCAGCGCGATCGTCGACGCGCTCAAGCAGTCGCTCGAGCAAACCCCGCCGGAACTCTCCGCCGACATCGTCGACAAGGGCATCGTGATGACCGGCGGCGGCTCGCTGTTGCGCGGGCTCGACGTGCTGCTGCAGGAGGCCACCAATCTGCCGGTGTTCGTCGCCGAGGACCCGCTGCTGTGCGTGGTGAAGGGCTGCGGCAAGATCCTCGACAACCCCAAGGCGTACGAGAAGGTGTTGCTCCGGGGTCCGCGGAGCTAGGGCCAGGTGGCACGCAGCGGGGGCGTGGGGGCACGCATTGCGAGCACGGTGGTCGCGGTGGTGCTGGTGGCGGCCGCCATCGGCCTGGCGCGCTCCGGTGGCGTGGGCGAGGGCATTCGGCGATTCATCGTGGCCCCCTTCGTGTTCGTGACCTCGCCGGTCGGGCGCGCCGTGCGGGGCCTGTGGGGCGTCGGCTCGGTGTGGTCGGAGAACCGCTCGCTCAAGACGGAGGTCGCGCGCTTGCATGTCCTCGAGACCAGCGCTCCGATCCTCATGGCCGAGAACTTGCGGTATCGCGAGTTGCTGGGATTCCAGGAGCGTTCGGCGTTCCGGATGGTGGCCGCGCACGTGATCGCGCGCAGCGCGGATTGCGATGGCGGCGACGTGGTCCTCGACGCCGGCACCTCGCGCGGCCTTGCGCCCGGACAGACCGTCATCAGCCTGACCGGCTTGGCCGGCCGCGTGGTGCGCGCCGATTCGCACCAGGCGATTGTGCGCACGCTGGGCAGCGAGGACAGCCCGGTGTCGGTGTACGACGAACGGTCGCGGGAAACCGGCATCGTGGCGTGGCGCGCGGGCACGACGCCGCGCTTCATGCTCGACGACGTCCCGGCGCGCGCCGATGTGCAGATCGGCGACATGTTGCTGTCGACCGGCTACGGCGGACGCTTCCCGCGCGGCATTCGCGTGGGCCGTGTGACCCGCGTGGGGATCGAGGCCCGTGGCCTGGTGAAGTCCGTCGATGTCGATCCCGCCACGCCGTTCGGGCGTCTCACCGACTTGATGGTGTTGATCGACACCGTGCCGCCGAGCGATTCGCTCACCAGCCTGTGGCTCGATCGCTTCGCGGCGCCGTCGGCCATCGACCCGCGCCGCGTGGTGCCGGAACCATGAGCGCCGGCGCGGACACGGCGCGATGAGCGGCCGGCAGATCACGCTGGCGCTGCTGCTCGCCGCGCTTCTCGATGTGACTGTCATGCCGTTGCTCGCGGCCGGTCCGGCGCGCCCCGTGTTGTGGATGACCGTCGTCACCTACGCCGCGCTCACGCGCCGCGCCGCTGTGGGGATGACGGTGGGCGCCCTCGGCGGCCTGCTGGTGGACAGCCTCGCGCCCGGCCCGATGGGCGCGCACATGGCAGGAGGCATCGTGGTCGGTTTCCTCGGCGGACACGTGTGGCGCGCGGTGTATCGCGATCGGCTGCCGGCGCAACTGGCGTGCGTGTGTCTCGCGGTGCTCGTCAGCGATCTCGTGGCGCGGCTGGTGTCGGGTGGCGCGGAGATCGGCGGACTCGTCGCCTTCGTCGCGCAGCGTTCGCTGCCCGCCGCGTTGGCCACCGCGGTGATCGGCCCGCTCGGCGCGGCCCTCCTGGTGCGCGGGTTGCACTGGCAGATTCGGTGGGAGCATGGCCCGGCGACTCGGTGACATCGAGCGCAAGCGCGCCGCCGTGGGCTTCACCATCCTCATCGCCGTGCTGTTCGCGGCGGCGATCGCGCGGCTGTTCCAGATCCAAGTGCTCGGCGCCGACAGCTACCGGCAGATGGCCGAGAGCAACGCGGTGCGCCTCGTGGTCATCCCGGCGGCGCGCGGCGTCATCCGCGACGCCACCGGCGAGTTGCTGGTGGACAGCGTGCCGTCGTTCACGCTCGCCGTCGATCCGCTGAATCCCCGGCTGCGCGCCGAGGGCGCCGACAGCGTCCTGGTGCGCGTCGCCGCGCTGCTCGGCGAGCCACCCGACGACATCCTCGAGCGCTACCGCAAACGCAAGGGCCCGGCCTTCGGACCGATCGCCGTCCGCCGCAACCTCGACCCGGTGGCGGTTGCCACCATCGAGGAACACCGCGGCGACCTGCCAGGCATCTCGATCCAGACGGAGCCGCTGCGCCACTACCCCGGCCACTATGCCTCGCACGTGCTCGGCTACCTGAGCGAGATCACCGAGGCGGAACTGGTCTCCCGCAAGGCCGAGGGCTATCGCCCCGGCGACATGATCGGGCGCTCCGGTGTGGAGAAACAGTACGAGCAGTTCCTGCGCGGCCAGGATGGCGAGGAGTACGTGATGCTCAACGCCCTCGGGCAGCGGACCGGCGCCCTCGTCGATCGTCCGCCGCGACTGCCGGTGCGCGGACCGGACGTCTATCTCACGCTCGACGCGCGCGTGCAGCACGCGGCCGAGCAGGCCTTTCCCGAAAGCCTGCGCGGCGGGCTGATCGCCATTGACCCGCGCAACGGACGCGTGCTGGCGCTGGTGAGCCGGCCGGCGTTCGATCCCAGCGAATTCGCCGTGGGGTTGACGCGCACCCGCTGGAAGGAACTGCTCGAAGATCGCACGTTTCCGCTGCTCAATCGGCCGATCCAAGCGGCGTATCCGCCGGGGTCGACGTGGAAGCCCCTCACCGCGCTGGTGGCGCTCGAGGAAGGCAAGGTCACGCCGGAGACCCGCCTGGTGCCGTGTCCCGGCGGCTATCTCTACGGCGGCCGCTGGTTCCGCTGCTGGTATCATCCCGGGCATGGATCGCTGACGCTGGTCGGCGCGTTGGCGCGCAGCTGCGACACCTACTTCTATCAGGTCGGCCTACGCATCGGCATCGATGGCATGCACGAGTGGGCGAAGCGCTGCGGGTTGATCGGCCGGACCGGCATCGACCTGCCACAGGAGCGCAAGTGCTTCGTGCCGGATGTCGCGTGGTATGAGAAGCGGTTCGGGTCGCGGGGCTGGGGCCGCGGCGTGGTGCTCAGCCTGGCGATCGGGCAGGCGGAGATGCTGCAGACGCCGGTGGGCCTCGCGTGTCTCTACAGCTTCCTGGTCAATGGCGGACGCCGGGTGACGCCGCACGTCCTGTGGAAGGTGGTCGACAGCGAGGGCGTCGTGCGCCACCAGGAGCCACCGAGCGTCTCGGCCCCGCTGGCGCTGTCGCCACAGACACTCGCGGTGCTCATGGAGTCGCTGCAATCCGTGGTCGAGGGACCGGGCGGCACCGGCGGCCGCGCCCGCATTCCGGGCGTGCACGTCGGCGGCAAGACGGGCACGGCGCAGAATCCGCACGGCAAGGACAACGCGTTGTTCGTGGGGTGCGCGCCGATGGAGGACGCTCGCGTGGTGGTCTCGGTGATGGTGGAGAACGTCGGGCACGGCGGCACGTTC
>JBKJUD010000451.1:0-5271 GCA_046590735.1 Candidatus Eiseniibacteriota bacterium
CTGGTTGAGGGCGTTGGAGGCAGCGTTGAGCAGCATCGCCATGAGGGTGCCGGCGGCGATGCGCAGCACGAGGGTCGTCGTCCACGGCAGGGCGGCCGCGCCGCCGGGGTGCGCGCAGGCGGCCACGACGGCGCCGGAGATCATGCCGAGGCCGGGCACCAGCAGCGTGAAAGGGCGCGCGAGTTCCCAGGCGGCGCGGGCGCGGCTCACGGACGGGGCGGGCGTGGGGTCGTGCGCGCGTGCAGCTCGCGGCGCAGCGCGAGGCCGTCGCGCACTTGTCGAACGCCCCGATACACCGCGTACAGCGCGAACGCGGCGAGGATGCCGAGCAGCGCCTTGCCCTGCTGCTCGCCGAGCGGGGCCACGCCGGCGGTTTCGTACGCCAGCACCGCCACCAGGGCGCCCAGCGCGATCTGCCCGATGCCGTAGATCAGCGCCGTCTGCGCGCGGGAGGCCAGGGCGCGGCGCGCTTCACGTTCCTCGGCGGCGCTGCGGCCGGGTGGCTGCACGCTCATCGCGCGGCGCCTAGCGCAGCACCACGATGCGGCCGCTGGCGGATGCGTCGCTGCCGTCGCGCCGCCGCGCGCTGACGTGCGCGAAGTAGACGCCGGAGGGCAACGCGAGGTCGAAGCGCGCGGTATTGTCGCCCTCGCGCGTGCCAGCGGATCCGCCGAAGGACGCCGGGATGACTTGGCGGGCGACCTGGTGGCCGCGGACATCTGTGAGGGTGATCGCAACCGGCGTGGTCTCGGGCAGGTAGTAATGGAGTTCAAGTGGCGCGGTGCTCCGCGCGGGTGTGGGCGTGGTGGTGATGCTGCTGACGCGCAGGCCGGGGCCGTGCAGGGTGACGGTGGTGGTCGCGCGTGCCACCTCGACGTCCTGCGAGTTTCGCGCCTCGGCCACCGAGAGCGTGATCTGGTGAGCCCCGACATCGGCCGCGGCCGTCTGCCACGCGTACTGGACGCGTTCTGTCGCGAGCGAGTGGTAGCGCGCGCTGCCCTCGCCCGTGGCGAGCGTACGCGTCGTGCCGTCGGGTTGCCGGTCGCGCAGCACCCAACGCAGGCTGCCGAGGGGCGTGACACCATCCATGTGGATGGAGAGATCGAGAGTGACGCGTTGCCCGGCCTGCGGGGGCGCGCCCGCGGTCGTGCGTTGCCAGGTGGGCACGATGTCGCCCGACGACACCGCGTAGGAGGGCAGTTGCGCCGTGGAGGACGCGTCGTACCGCCGCAGCGCACGCTCGACGTTGTAGCCGATGGTCGTGATGAGATCGTAGCGCAGGGAGTCCGCGACATCACGCCGTGTGTCGTAGACGCCGTTGCCCCGCCAATGCGTCGAGGCGAGTTCGGGCTGGAAGTGTTCGGCGAAGGTGATCGCCTGGATGCCGGACTCCCAGAAACTGAAGTGGTCGCTGTTGGCGAGGCCGGGCTGCGCGAGGATGGCGATCTCGTCGAGGCGCGGGGTCGAGGCATCGTTGGCGGCGGCGAGCAGCCGCGCGAACCAGAGGCTTTCGCCGTTGTGCAGCACCTCGGTGCGCAGGTACTCCGGGTTGTAGCCGATGGTGTCGAGGTCGATGTACAGCAGCACCGAGTCGCCGGCGGCGCGGCGCGCCTGCACGAAGGCCTTGCTCCCCTGCAGGCCGGGAAGTTCCTCGGCGTCGAAGAAGGCGACGAGGATGTCGAACGGCAACTGCGCGGTCGCCAGGCCTTTCGCGACGAGCAGCGCAGCGGCGAGCCCGCTCGCGTTGTCGTCGGCACCGGGCGCGTTGAGCGAGTCCCAGTGATCCGTCCACGCGCCGCCCTCGCGCAGGCCGCTCGAGTCCCAGTGGCCACCGATCACGACGACGGGATGGCGGCCGTCGATCAGCGGATCCTGTCCCCCGACGGATACGCGCGTGGCGAACCGGCCCACGACGTTCACTCCCATTGTCGTCAACGCAACGCCGCTGCCGCCCCAGGTGCACGGAAAGCTCTCGGTCGTCACCGTCGCACCCAGCGCGTGCAAGCGACGCAGGAGGAACGGCACGGCCTCCGCCTGTGCTTCCGGGCGAAAGGTGAAGCGCGTGCGCCAGTTCGCCGGGTCGTTGTCGACCGGGTGCGTGGGATGCACGTAGCAGAGCGTGTCGATGATCGCGCGCACCCACAGCGAGTCGGCGTGATAGGTTGCGGGATCGACGGCGAACACGGAAGCACGCGCGGCCGAGGGCGCGAGGATCGCGAACAGGAGTGCGGCAAAGCGTAGGCGACGCATCAGGTTTTCTCCGCGACGAGCAGCTGCACGGCGCCGAATCCGAGGCGCCGCGCGCTGTGTACCGTGAGCCCCGCGCCGGCGAGATGCGCGGACAATGTCACTTCGTCCTTGTAGCCGAGCACCGACGCCGACAGGTAGGCATACGCATCGACGTCACGCGTGAACAGTCGCGCGAGCTGTGGCACCAGACGCCCGACGAACAGCCGCTGCGCCACGGCGCGCAGGCCGTGCGGTGGCGGCGGCGCCAGTTCGAGGATCGCGAGCCGGCCGCCACGCCGCAGCACGCGATGCATCTCGCGCAGCGCGTCGTCGGTGCGATGAAGGTTGCGCAGGCCGAACGCGATGGTGATGCCGTCGAGGCTGGCATCGGGCAATGGCAGGCGGTAGGCATCGCTGGTGAGCGAGTGCAGCGTGGCCGCCCGCCGCGGGTGGCGCGTCGCCCCCACCACTTGCATGCGGTGGCTGCCGTCGCACGCGAACACGGTGCGGCCCGGCCGCAGCAGGATCCGCGCGAGGTCGCCGGTGCCGGCGCAGAGATCGAGCACGACGCGGGCGTCCTCACCGAGCGCGGCGGCCGTGGCCCGCCGCCAGCCTTGGTCGAGACCGAGTGACAGCACGCGATTGAGCCGGTCGTACACGGGGGCAATGCGCGTGAACATGCCGGGGCTGCCGCCGCCCTCGGGCACGAGGGCGGTGACGGCAGGTGCGACGCGCGTGGCGGGTGTGGGAGGCGTCAGGCCGATCTCGTCGTCCCCGGTAATCGGTGCAACGCGGGTGTGGTGCGCCCGGCAGGAGTCGAACCTGCGACCTCTTCCTTCGGAGGGAAGCGCTCTATCCAGCTGAGCTACGGGCGCGCCGATCGATGGCATCCACGTCCTTGTCGCCGCGACCCGAGAGATTCACCAGGATCAGGCCTGTCGCGCCCAGTTCGGCGGCGAGGCGGCGCGCGTGGGCGATGGCGTGCGCCGATTCCAGGGCAGGGAGGATTCCCTCGAGCCGCGCCAACGCGTGGAAGGCGTCGAGCGCCTCGCCATCGGACACACAGGTATACTCTGCCCGGCCCTCGTCCCGCAAGAAACTATGCTCCGGGCCAATGGCCGGGTAGTCGAGCCCCGCCGACACAGAGTGCGTCGCGCGGATCTGCCCCGCCTCGTCTTGCAGCACGTAGGTGCGGGTGCCGTGCAGGACCCCAACGCTGTCCTCGGCCATCCGTGCGGCGTGCCGCCCGCTGGCGATGCCCTCTCCCCCGGCCTCCACGCCGATCAACCGCACGCCGGCATCGCCCAGGAACGCGGTGAAGATGCCGATCGCGTTGCTGCCGCCGCCGACGCAGGCGACCACGGCATCGGGCAAGCGGCCTGCCTGATCCAGGATTTGCGCACGCGCCTCGATGCCGATCACCGACTGGAAGTCGCGCACGATCTGCGGGAACGGATGCGGGCCGAGCACGCTGCCCAGGACGTAATGCGTGGTGGCGACGCTCGCGGTCCAGTCGCGCATCGCCTCGTTGATGGCGTCCTTGAGCGTGCGGCTGCCGGCGTCGACGCCGACCACGGTCGCGCCGAGCATGCGCATGCGCACGACGTTCAGCGCTTGGCGGTCCATGTCCTCGGTGCCCATGTAGACGGTGCAGTCGAGTCCGAGCAGCGCGCATGCCGCCGCGGTGGCGACGCCGTGCTGGCCGGCGCCGGTTTCGGCGATGATGCGGGTTTTGCCCATGCGGCGGGCGAGGAGGATCTGGCCGATGGCGTTGTTGATTTTATGCGCGCCGGTGTGGAGGAGGTCTTCGCGTTTTAAATAAATCTTGGCGCCGCCGAGTTCGCGGGTGAGGCGCTCGGCGAAATAGAGCGGCGTGGGGCGGCCGCAGAATTCGCGGAGGTAATATTTCAGCTCGCGCTGATATTCCGGGTCCACCTGGGCGCGGGCGTATTCGGCCTCCAATTCCTGGAGGGGGTGCATCAACGTCTCGGGTACGTAACGCCCGCCGTACGGCCCGAAGTGCCCCGTGGCGTCCGGCAATTGCTCTGTGACCGCGCTCTTCATCGCGGCAATCTACAGCCGGAAAGCCCGTTTCGTAAACACTACTGCGCCGGTTTCGACCAGGACATGGCGGCCCGCTTGCTGGCGGTGGCCAAAACTTTGCCGGTGGGATCGACCAGTTCGAGCGCGATGGTATCGGCTTTGACGAAGGTGGTGGGGCTCTTCGAATCGGGTTCGATGCGAACTTCCAGACTTTGGATGCCGCGACCGGCGGTGACGTTTTGGACGGCGGTGGCGAAGTAATCTTTGCTGGCGGGATTCGTGGAATCGAAAATGGAGACGCGCAACTGACCGGCCCCGGCGGTGAGGTTGTAGCGGACACTGACGTAGCCGAGGGAGGCGCTGTTCTGGCGGAAGTCGTCGAACTCGATGGTGTGCGTGGCGGCGACGGCGGCGCCAGCGGCGTTGGCGGCGACCGCGCCGGGGGCGCGCCAACCGAGCAGCATGGTGGCGGCGAAAACGTTGTAACGCTTCTGCGCTGCGTCCTTGAGGTAAACGAGAACCTTGTCGGTGGCGAAGCTGCCCGCGTCCATGCCGACGCCCGCAGGGGGCGCGAAGGTGACGGGGAAGAGCAGGAAATTGCGGCGGGATTTGCCGACTTCGGGGGTGGGACCGGTGAAAAACGCGGCGACCCCGGGCTCGGCCTGACGAAGAACATCGACGCCGAGAACAGTTTTGGCGCCGAGATCGTCCTTATATTCGTATTCGACGCCGATGGTCATTTTCGTGCGGTCCATGCTGCGGTTGACGACATCGACATTGGTGACCTTGGATTTGAGATTGGCGGCGATCTCCTGCGATGGGCCGGCGCCCAAGGGAGCGGCGGGGCCGGACGCGGCAACGGCCAGGGCGAGTTGCTTTTCCTCGGAGGCTTTTTTGGCGGCGGCTTCAGCCTTGGCCTGTTCGAGGGCTTCCGCCATCGCCTTGTCTTCAGCTTCCTTGCTGGCCTTTTGGGCGGCGAGCGCTTTTTCTTCGGCCAGG
>JBKJUD010000144.1:0-6295 GCA_046590735.1 Candidatus Eiseniibacteriota bacterium
GCTGATCGGCAAGTACGCGCCCGACTTCGTCTGCCACGTGGTCACCAGCTGCGACCGCGCGCAGCACACGTTCTATCGCTACATCGACACGACGCGCGCCGACCACGATCCCGCGCACAAGTACGCCGGCGCCATCGACCGCACCTACCGCACCGCGGATGGCCTGCTCAAGCGGTTGTGGGACGCGATGGGCGAGGACACCACTGTCGTCGTGCTGTCCGACCATGGCGGCTACCCGCTGCACCGCGCGCTGCGCCTCAACGCCTGGCTGGAGAGCGAGGGCTACCTGACCTCGCTCGCGCCGGCGCGGGTCGGGCCGGTCAAGCGCGCGGTGAAGTCGGCCATGAAATACGCGTATCTCGGCGCGAAGAAACTGCCGCGCGGCGTGCGCAAGCAGATCGCCGGCCGCTTCGACATCTGGGGCCTGACCTCGATGAAGTTCATGCCGCCCACCGCGATCGAGTGGAGCCAGACGCAGGCCAGCGCCGAGGGCACCTTCGGCAACATCCGCCTCAACGTGAAGGGGCGCTATCCGCAGGGCACGGTGGAGCCGGGCGCCGAGTACGAGCGCGTGGTGCGGGAGATCCGCACCAAGATCGAGGCGCTCGTCGATCCGGAGACCGGCATCGCGCCCGTGGAGCGCACGTACAAGCGTGACGAATTGTACAAGGGCGAGCGCATCGACGAGGCGCCGGACATCATCGTGGTCCTCAAGCCGGGCTACCAGATGGTGGGGGACATCCTCGCCAAGCGTTTCGGCAAGGTGGGCTCGGTGGTGCGCAAGTCGCTGTTCGTCAGCGGCGACAACAACTACCAGTTGAGCGGCATCCACTCGCCCTTCGGCGTGGTGCTGGCGCGTGGTTCGGGCATCCCGGCCAACGTCCGCCTGGAAAACGCGCACATCACCGACCTCGCCCCGACGATCCTGCGGCTCTACGACCTGCCGGTGCCGGCCTCGATGGACGGCACGGTGCTCGAACCGGTGGCCGGCCGCCCGGCGCCGGCCGGCAGCGGGGCATAGCGGGATGGCTCCCTCCCCGACCGCCCCCGAGAAGCTGCTCGTCTTCGGCATGGACAGCGCCGACTGGCGCGTGCTGCAGCCGCTCATCGACGCCGGCCGCGTGCCAACGCTCGCGCGCGTCCTGCGCGAGGGCGCGCATGGCGACCTGCAGTCGACCATCCATCCGCATTCGCCGACGGCGTGGTCGACATTTCTCACCGGCATGAATCCCGGCCAGCACGGCATCTTCGACTTCATGGAGCTGAAGCCCGGGTCGTACGAGTACACCGTGGTGAAGACGCGTTCGCGCGGCGGCCGCGCGATCTGGCAGACGCTGTCCGAGAAGGGCATTGCCTGCGGCATCGTGAACGTGCCGATGACGTTTCCGCCGGAGAAGGTGCGCGGCTTCTTCATCTCGGGCGCGTTCTCCAGCGATCCCTTCGGCGATTTCTCGTGGCCGAAGTCGCTGCTCGAGGACGTCAAGGCGCGCTTGGGTCACGGCTACCGGGTCGACGTGCACCTGCGCGAGATCGAGGAAAAAGCCGGCGCCGAGGGCGAGGCCCAGGTGATGCAGGAGTTCCTCGACGAGCTGATCCAGGTGGAAGTCGAGCGCACCGAGGCGACGCTGCTGGGCATCGAGAAGCACGCGCCGCGCTTCGTCGTGCACGTGCACACCGCGACCGACCGCGCGCAGCACACGTTCTGGCAGTACCTCGATCGCTCCCGCAGCGACCACGACCCCGCGCACATGTTTGCCGGCGCCGTCGACCAGACCTACATCAACGCCGACCAGCAACTCGCGCGGTTGTGGGACGCGATGGGTGAGGACACGACGGTCATGGTGATGTCCGATCACGGCGGCGGCTCGCTGCGCCGCGTGCTGCTGCTGAACACCTGGCTGGAGGCTGGGGGCTACCTCACCACCGAGCAGCCGGCGCCGCTCAGCCGCAAGGCGATCGCGCGCGCCGTGTTTCGCCAGGTCGTCGGCGTCGCGCGCAAGCTGCTGCCCACCTCGGTGAAGATCCAGCTCAAGGGCCGCTTCGATGTCGGCGGGCAGACGACCCTGAAGTTGGCGCCCCGCTCCACGCCGGACTGGGCGCGGACGAAGGCCTTCAGCGAGGGCACCTTCGGCAACATCCGTCTCAACGTGCGCGGCCGCGACCCGCTGGGCAGCGTCGAGCCCGGCGACGAGTACGAACGCCTGCGCGCGGAGATCAAGCACAAGCTGGAAACGCTCGTCGATCCCGGCACCGGCGAGACCGCCGTGCACAAGGTGTGGATGCGCGAGGAGCTGTACCACGGCGCGCACATCGCGAAGGGCCCGGACATCGTCGTCGAACTCAAGGACGGCTACCAGATGGTGGCCGACATCATCGACATGATGTACGGCAACAAGAAGGAACAGACCAAGGCGGTCTTCGCCAGCGGCGAGGGCAACCGCTTCAAGCTCTCCGGCATTCACGGCCCGGTGGGCATCCTGCTGGCGCGCGGCCCGGGCATCGAGCCCGGCGCCACGATCACCGGCGCGCACATCGGCGACCTCGCCCCCACCATCCTGGTGCGGTTCGGCCTGGTGCCGACCGCCGGCATGGACGGCACGCCGCTCGACGCGCTGCTCGGCGCGCGCCACCCGGTCGCGCGCTGACCGCGCACCCCCCGACACCCGCAAGGAGGCATCGAAACCGCATGGCGGTGAACCCGACTGGAAAAGTGCTCGTCTTCGGCATGGACGGCGCCACCTGGGACATTTTGCAGCCGCTGATCGACGCCGGCCGCTGCCCGACCTTCGCGCGGCTGCAGCAAGGCGGCGCCGCAGGCGTGCTCGCGTCCACCGTGCACCCGCACTCGCCGACGGCGTGGTCGTCGTTCCTCACCGGCATGAACCCCGGGGGCCACGGCATCTTCGACTTCACCAAGCGCAAGCCGGGGAGCTACGACATCGAGGTGGTGTCGACGCGCTCGCGCGGCGGCAAGGCGGTGTGGCACGTGCTCAGCGAACGGGGCATCACGTGCGGCGTGCTGAACGTGCCGATGACGTATCCCCCCGAGAAGGTCGCCGGCTACTTCGTCAGCGGCGTGTTCACGGACAATCCCTTCGGCAATTTCTCGTACCCGAAGACGCTGCTCGACGACATGAAGAAGGCGTTGGGCCATGGTTACATCGTCGACGCGCACCGGCGGCAGTTCGAGAAGACCGGCGAGGACCCCGACCCGCAGGAACTGCGCGACTTCCTCGCCGAACTCAACGACGTCGAGCGCCAGCGCACCGACGCCACGCTGTGGCTGGTGCAGCAGCACGCGCCGCGCTTCGTCGTGCACGTCGCCACCAGCACCGACCGCGCGCAGCACACCTTCTGGCGCTACCTCGATGCCACGCGCGCCGACCACGACCCGCGGCACGAGTTCGCGCGCGCCATCGGTGAGACCTACGTCGCGCTCGACGCGGAGTTGGGCCGGCTGTGCGAGGCGATGGGGCCGGACACCACCGTGCTGGTGATGTCGGACCACGGCGGCGGCCCGTTGAATCGCGTGCTGCTGGTCAACGCCTGGCTCAAGGCAGAGGGGTTCCTCGCGACCGTCGTCCCGCGGTTGCGCAAGCGGCTGGTCCGCATGGCGTTCAAGAACGCCTACATGCTGGGCAAGCAGGTGCTGCCGCAGGGCCTGCGGGCACGCATTGCCGGCCGGGTGGACGCCGGCCGCAAAACCACCATGAAGTACATGCGGCCCACCGAGATGGACTGGTCGAAGACCCGCGCGTTCAGCGAGGGCACCTTCGGCAACATCATCCTCAACGTTCGTGGGCGCGAGCCGGAAGGCATCGTGGAGCCGGGGGCGGAGTACGAGCGGTTGCGGGGGGAGATCCGCGCCCGCCTCCAGGCGCTGAAGGATCCCGCGACCGGCCAGCCCTGCGTGGAGAAGACCTACTCGCGCGAGGAGCTGTACTCGGGCTCGCGTCTGGCCGATGCACCGGATATCATCGTCGTGCTCAAGCCGGGTTACCAGATGGTGGGGGACTTTCTGGCCATCCATCGCGGCGGCGGCAAGGTGCCGGTGGGAACCCTGTTCGGGTCGGGCGAGGGGAACCGCTTCAAGATCTCGGGGATTCACACCCCGGACGGTATCCTGATCGCCCACGGACCCGGCATCGCGGCGGGCACGCGCATCGCCGACGCACGCATCATCGACCTGGCGCCTACCATTCTGCACACGTTCGGCGTGGAGAAGCCCGCCGACATGGATGGCGCAATTCTCACGGAGCTGACATCACGATGATCACTCTGACGCGGCGGGGGACGGCCCTTCGCCTCACCATCTGCAGCCTGCTCGTGACGCTCGGGGTCGCGTTCGTGGCGCCGGTCGCCTTGGCGCAGCGATCCGCCAGTGGACAGATCATCAGCGGTTTCGATGTGCTGAGCGTCTATGTCTGGAATCACCCGGAGATCAGCACGGACGTGACGGTGTCGAGCGCCGGCGTGATCAGCTATCCGCTGGTCGGCGACATATCGGTCGGCGGCGTCCCGCTGACCGAGGCGGAGAATCGCATCCGCGAGGCGCTGCTGAAGTACTATGTCGATCCAAAGGTGACCGTCACCCTCAAGGGGCTGGTGAACAAGCAGGTTTCGGTGACCGGTGCCGTCGTGAAGCCGGGACAATTCAATTACGTCGAGGGCTTCACGCTCACGTACTACCTGGCGTCCGCCGGCGGGCCGGTCGACGCGGCCAACGTCAAGGACATCCGGATCACCCGGTTGGACCTCAACGGCGCCAAGGTCATCACCATCGACCTCGACAAGATCAACCGCGACGGACGCAGCGATCTCGACCTCGTCCTCTATCCGGGCGACAACGTGTCCCTGGGGCGCAAGTGGTTCTCCACATTCAAGGACGCGAGCACCCTGGCCCAGCTCGCGCTCAGCGCCGTGACGGTGTGGACGCTGATCGAGTTGCGGGTCAACAGCAACCAGAAGAATTGACCGCGGGTCGTAGACCGGCTGGGCGGTTGTCAGCTCGGCCATGCATCACGGCGCAAACAGTTCCACCCTTCGACGGCAAGTCCGTGCCGTCAAAGGGTGGCGACGGGTTTCGCGATCCATCCTGGATCGGTGGCGTTCCCAGCGGCTGAGTTCACCCATCAACGCCCGCCTTGTGCTCGGCGAGCATGCGAAATGCCCGCTGGCACGTTGCAGGAAGAGCAGTCTTCGTGCCAACTGCATCACCCTCGCGCCGCGGGAGACATCTTGTTGTTCCACTGGCACTTGCTGCCGAGCGGCAGTGGCCGGAAGCCGGACAGGTCCGGTTGGCGCCCTAATTTCGGCCAGCGAGATGGCGGTTTTTCCACCGGGGCGGAGGGCTCCTGGCCATGCGGGGCATCCTCGCGCGGCACATCGATGCGCCCGGTCCGGCTCCCCCGGCCGCGAGGCAGGCCTCGGATTGCGCCCCGGGGCTGTCGGCGGAACAATTCATCGAAACCCAAGCTCATAGGGATGACTCCCGGGGGTTCAGGGCCGGCCGCGACAGGGCCCGCTGCTCGGCGCGCACTTTTCCCCTTCACGTCCCCTATCACGCAAGAGAAGGAGAACTCCGGTGACAAGACAGTCGCCTAGCAACACCCCCGGCTGCGGACGCCACCCCCGAGCGGGCGCTGCAGCATCGATTTTCTTTGGCGTCGCACTCGCCGCCGTAGTACTGGCAGGTTGCGGTGGCGGCGGAACGACGACCCCGAAGAACCACGCGCCGACAGCCAATTCGCAGCAGGCGTTCACGATTTCCGCTGGCGTCCCTGTGAACCGGCAGGTCCAAGCCAGCGATCCGGATGGTGACGCCCTCACTTTCACCGCAACTTCGCCCTTGCCGAGCGGCGCCACCTTCAGCACGGCGGGACTCTTCACGTGGACGCCCCTGACATCGCAGGCAGGCATCCACAGTTTCACCGTCCGGGTTTGCGATCCCGACGGGTTGTGTGTCACCGTGACCGTCTCCATCACGGTGACCACCGGAGGCACGGGCGGGACCGGGCTTGATGGCCCGTTGCCGGTCGGTCTGCTCGACCCCTTCCTGTTGCAGAAGAGTTACTCGCCCACCGAGGACATCTACCGGAGCTTTGGCTTGGGTTACACCCGCTTCGGCGCCGGAAACCTGTGGGGTGGGGGGCTGCACTGGCAGTGGGCCAACTCGATCAAGTCAGTCGGTCTCACCGATCCCTACCAGGCCCCGGCCACGCGCGTGAGCGAGATGAACAACCTAGGCGTGAAGTCGCTGGTGACCATCATTCCCGACAACCACTCGGACCTCGCC
>JBKJUD010000171.1:0-3563 GCA_046590735.1 Candidatus Eiseniibacteriota bacterium
CATATCTCGGCGGTGGTGCCGAGATATGGCTGTCCCCGGTCCCCGCGGCCGGCACGCCGTCGGGCGCGCGGGCGCATGCAGTGGGCGTCACGGCCGGTGTCTTTCGTCCCCGGTTGCCCCGCGCCGCGGTGCTCGCCTCCGGGGCCGCCGTCTCCGCGTCGCTCGCCTTGACATGGACGGATTGGTCGGGCGATCAACCGGTGGTCATGGGCGCGTGGTGCGACTCCCTCGGCGACCTGGTCGCCTCCCCCGACACCTGGCGTGCCGGGAGCGACGGCAGCAGTGCGCCGTCGATCGCGCCCTGGGGCACGGACAGCGTCGCGGTGGTGTGGATCGAGGGCTCGTGGCCGGCGCGGGTGCTGCTGGGATTTCTCCGGGTGGGCGAGTGGCGGCTGGAACCGGCGTACGAAGTCTCCCTCCCGAACCTCGCCACGCGCCGTGTGGCGCCGCGCGTGGCCACACAGGGGCGGCGCGCCGTCTGCGTCTGGGGCGAAGCAGTGAACGGCATCACCCGGGCGATGTGCCGCTGGGGTGACGCGGCGGCGCCCCACGGCAGCGTGCTGCCACTGGACGGCACGTCGATGACGCATGAATTGTCGCAGACCGTCGCCTGCCATGCAGAAGGAGAAGCGCTGTGCGGGTGGGAGTGTGGCGCCGGGGAGTCGACGCGGGTGTGGGGGCGGTGGGTGCGTGACGGGGACGGCATCCCGGAGACGGCGTTCGATCTCGCCGCGGGGCAACCGCGGTGGAGGCGGCAGCCCGCGGTGTGCGCGCTCGCGGCAGGTGGCGCGCTGGCGCTGTGGACCGAAGCCGCGGATTCCCTCCCCGAGGCCGAAGTGTTCCGTGCGGCGGCGCGAATCGAGTGCGCACCCCGGCTCACCGGCATCCCGCATCCCGCGGCACGCTCCGCGCCCGCGACCGCGGGGGTCACCTGCCGGTGGGGCCGCACGGGTTGGATGGTGGAGTATCGCGGACCGTGCACCACCCGGCTCCATGCGATCGACTGCCGGGGGCGGGAGTTGGGGAAAACGATTTCGGTCGATCCCGGGGAAAGCGTGGCACTTTCTGCGTTCGGACTCGCGCCCCACTCTGTAGGCTTCCTGTGGCCCGAGGCCAGCGTCCCCGGTTGCCGGGTTCCGCCGGCCGTGAAATGGAAACGTATTCCCGATGGCGGCAAATAGCGGTAATGGTATGAAGACATTGTGCTTGCGGCTCAGCAGACGCTCGGCTGTCCGGATAGAAGTGTCTCCATCTTTGGGTTGACGAGTCAGGAAACCCGATGCATTGTTTCACTCGACCATTGGCCTTCAAGGAGGGTCGGGTCCAGTGCAGTGAAGCGTCATGCGTCGTGTGAGGGATCGCGCACCGGTGTGCGGAGGGGTAGCGAAGCAGCAGACGAGCCAGCGAATCCGTTCTGAAAAGATGATGTACGTCGGAGGCACTTCTTTTCAAGGGGGTACGCAAGATGGATCTCGTATATGCACTCATCGCAACTCTTCTCAGTGCCGTTAGCCTTGACAAGTATGGGTGGGGTGGGTAGGCCACACTACGCGTGGCCGATGTAGTTCCCTTCCGTCCGGTGCCGTCCCTTCGCCGCGCTCTTCCGACAAGGACAGGGTGATGCCTCAAGTGCGACCGTCATTCCGCACGGGTGGAACCAGCTTCCGCCTCTACTATTGCAGTGTCGTGGCCTTCAGCGTGGCCTATCTGGGCTGGGGCCTGCTCTCGCCGCACTTTGCCGCTGCGCCCCATCTTCGTGTTCCCCTCGTCGCCGTCTGGACGGCCTTCTACGTCCTCTCGCTTGCCCTGCGGATTCCGACCGACCGCGGGGCGTATTTCATGGTCTCCGCCGCGCTCGACTACGCCGGGATCATGCTGCTCGGCCCGGTTCCCACGGCTTGCATCAACTTCGCCACCACGGTCGGATACGAGACCCTGGTCCGCCGGCCGTTCCTGCAGGCGCTGTTCAACGGCAGCCTCTATGCGTTCATGTGTCTGGCCGCGGGCGAGGTGTATCTCGGACTTTCCGGTCTGGGCATCATGCGCACCCTCCTGCCGGTCGCGTTCCTGCGTGACGCGATCGCCATGAGCGTCGCCGCGATCGTCTACATCGTCATCAACAAGTCCGCGGTCAGCGCGGTCATCAGCCTCTACGAGGGCATCCCGCTGCGGCAGTCGTGGCACCAGAATTACCGGCGCGGCATGCTGTTCCCGGTGGTGTCCCTGAGCACCGGTCTGCTGATCGCCGAGGTGTGCCGGACTTCGGGGGTGATCGGCGCGTTGCTGGGCGTGCTCCCTTTGATCCTGTTCTGGTACTACTTCCAGCTTTACGGGGAAATCCGGCACGACCTGCGCGACTTCGTGCGGGCGCTGACCAGCATCATCGAGGAGGTCGATCCCTACACGCGGAACCACAGCTTGCGCGTGTCGAACTACGCGGTCCAGATTGCTCGCGGCATGAAGTTGCCCGAGCGCGAGGTGGAGACCATCGAGTTCGGCGGGCTGCTCCATGACCTCGGCAAGGTGCGGGGCGACCTGCGCGGCTTGCTCCAGAAGCCGGGACGCCTGACACCCGAGGAACGCCGGCGGATGGACGCCCACCCGGGCACCGGCGCCGACATCGTGGCCAGCGTGCGGGCGCTGTCCAAGGCGGCCGACCTGGTGCGTTCGCACCATGAGAGGCTCGACGGCAAGGGGTATCCGCAGGGCCTGGCCGGCGAGGAGATCCCGCTGGGGGCGCGCATCGTGCTGGTGGCGGACACCTTCGACGCCATGACATCCGACCGACCCTATCGCGCCGCGCTCACCGCCGAGCGGGCGCTGGCCGAATTGGCGAAGTACAGCGGCACCCAGTTCGATCCGCGCGTGGTCGAGTCGCTGGCCGCGCTGATCAGCCGCGGCGACTTCACGGTGCTGTACACCCCCGTGCCGCAGGAAACCGAGCGGCTGGCGACCGTGGGCAGCGCCGCCTCCTGACCGGTGCGCCGGCCGGCGCCGCGTCGAAACCCGTCAAGGGAGCCCCGCCCGCGGACCCGCGAGGCGGGGCTTCCCGCATGGGGCGGAAGCAGGTACCGTGTCGCGCATGAGTCCCGACTCCACCGTGTCGCCCGCCGCCAGCGGTGCCCCGCGCGCCAGCTACGCGGCCGCCGGCGTCGACATCGACCGCGCCTCCGAGAGCCTGCGCCGCATCGCGCCCCTGGCGCGCACCACGCACGGGCCGGACGTGCTCACCGGACTCGGCCTGTTCGCGGGCTTTCGCCGTCTGTCGCTCGAGGGCTACCGCAGCCCGGTGCTGGTCAACAGCATCGATGGCGTCGGCACCAAGCTGGCGCTCGCCGCCACCCCGGCGGCGTGGGACGGCATCGGGTACGACCTCGTGTCGCACTGCGTGAACGACATCGCGGTGCACGGCGCCGAGCCGCTGACCTTCCTCGACTACTTCGCGCAGGGTCGCCTCGACCCGGCGACGCTCGAGGCGGTCGTCGCCGGCATGGCGCGTGCGTGCCGCGAAAGTGGCTGTGCGCTCATCGGCGGCGAAACGGCGGAGATGCCCGGCCTCTACC
>JBKJUD010000199.1:0-4923 GCA_046590735.1 Candidatus Eiseniibacteriota bacterium
CACGGCCATCGCGGGAATACCGAGCACGGTGCCTTCCATCGCCGCCGCAACGGTGCCCGAATAGATCACATCCTCCCCCATGTTCTGGCCCGCGTTGACGCCGGAGACCACGAGGTCCGGACGGCGGTCGAGGATCTGGTTCACCGCCACCAGCACGCAATCCGTCGGGGTGCCATCGACGCTCAGCACGCGCTCGGAAATCTGGTGGATGCGCAGAGGCCGCTGCAGGGTCAGGCTGTGGCTGCTGGCGCTCTGTTCGCGGTCCGGCGCCACCGTCCACACCTCGCCGACTTCCTCCAGCGCTTCACGCGCTGCGGCAATGCCCGGCGCCCACACTCCATCATCGTTGCTCAGCAGGATCAGCACGGCGTTCCTTTCTCGATGCGGGGCGCGGGGCGCCGCGCGCTTACCACCACGTGACGCTCCGCGCGACGAGCCGCAGGAAGCGCAGCGAATCGACGACCGGGTTGATCCCGCTCTGCTCATCGCCGTAGATGGTGGAGATGGGCGCGGCGGCGATGCGGAAGCCGCGGCGGCCCGACTTGATCAGGATCTCGGTCTCGGTCTCGTAGCGATCGGTGACCAGTGTCACGGAGCGCAGCACGTCCGCGCGATGCAGCCGGAAGCCGGACTGGCTGTCCTCGACGCGACGGCCGGCCAGCAGCGAGATGAACCAGGACATCGAATGATTCACCACGACGCGCAGCCACGGCATGCCGGCGGTGTTGCGCATGCGCGAGCCGACCACCAGGTCCGCGCCGGTGCGCTCGGCCACCGCGATCAATCCGGGAATTTCCTCGGGCAGATGCTGGCCGTCGGCGTCGAGGGTGACCACCGCGTCGTAGCCGTGCGCGAGAAGGTCGGTGAAGCCGCGCGCCAGCGCGCGCCCCTTGCCGCGATTCTGCGGTTGCTCGAGCACGTGCGCGCCCGCCGCCGCCGCCACCGCACTGGTCGCATCGCGCGAGCCGTCGTTCACCACCCACACATGATCGTCGCCGACGACCGCGCGGGTCCGGGCGATGACATCGGCGATGTGGGCCGCGGCATTGTACGCCGGAATCAGCGCGGCGACGGAGCCCGGTGGCAGGCGCGACTCGTTCACGCGAACGATCGCCCGGCCGCCGCACGCACGACCGGCGACCCCGATGGCGCCGGCCCGGAAGTCGCGGCCGCCGGCCACACCGGCTCGAAGGCATACCACTGGCGCACCTGTCCCCGCACCCACGGCTCGAGCGTGCGCGCCATGCGCGCGACGCCGGTGTGAATGCCCGAGGCGGTGCCCGGCAGGTCGGCGACACACACCTCGCGCCAGATGACGCGGAAGCCCGCACCCTCACGCAGCGCCACCGCGGCGAGCAACGCGGCGCCACTGCGCAGCGCCAGCGCCACCGGCCCGCGCGGCAGCGCGCTCGCTTCGCCGCAGAAAACGACAGGACGCGCGTGGGCGAGCACCGGACGATCGGCTAGCATGGCCACGCACTCGCCGCGGCGCAGCGGTCCCAGCAGCGCGCGCAGCGGCGCCCCGCTGTCGACCACGTGGAGCCCGAGCCGCTCGCGTCGCGCGCGGAAGAATCGCTGCACACCCGGCGCGTCATGGCGGCGCGCCACCACATGCACCGGGATGCCCAGCGTGGCGAGGTACGCCCCGCCCACCTCCCACGATCCGAGATGCGCTGAGACGATGACGACGCCGCGCCCGCGCGCGGCGGCGGCCGTGAACGCCTCGCCGCCCTCGACGCGGACGTGCATGCGCACTGCGGCCGGTGTCCACTCGGGAAGCCGGAGGACATCGACAACGGTGCGGGCAAAGCTGCGGTAGATGGCGCACACGGTGGCTTCGCGCGCGAGGGCGTGGGTGGGCGGCAGCGCACGTCGCACATTGGCGCGCACGGTCCGGCGCAACGCGGGGGTGCCGAGATAACGGAGCGTGCCCAAGGCGGCCGCGATCGTGTAGGCCGCGCGGCGGGGCAGACCTCGTGCAACAGCCGCCGCGACGAGATAGCACGCGGTGGCGACGCGATCGGTGAGGCGATCGCGCCAGGCGGCACGCGCCTGTCGCGGCGCGGCGGGTAGGGCGAGGGAGACGGCTGGGATGAAATGGTCGGGGCGACTGGATTTGAACCAGCGACCCCTAGCTCCCCGAGCTAGTGCGCTACCTGACTGCGCTACGCCCCGTCCATTGTGCATCCCCGTGGGGTGGCGAAAATAGCAAACGGCACCGCAGGCGGCAAGAAAAGGACGAGGGGCCATTAGCGGCAGGTCGCCCGGCGCGTGTGCGGCGCACGCAGGCTGGCGGCGAGTTCGCGCAGCGCCTCCCGCACCGCCGCGACCTCGGGCGCGACGCCCGGTGCCGGGGCGAACGCCAATGTCCTCTGTCCGGCGTCCGCAACTCCCTCGGCATCCAGCGGGGCGGGACGCGGACGCGCCACGGCTGCCGTGGGGCGAGGAGACGGGACGGCCGCCCGTGGCGCCTCGCCCACGCTGACTCCGCGCGTCCGCCGCGCCGCCTGCAACTTGCGGCGCGCCCCGGCGATCGTCATGCCCTCGTCGTAGAGCAGCGTCTTGATGATCTGGAGCAGTTCGAGATCGCGGGGCTGGTAGGTCCGGCTGCCGGCGCGATTCTTCCGCGGCCGCAGCATGGTGAACTGGGTTTCCCAGTAGCGCAGCACGTGCGCGGCGACATCCAGTTGCGCGGCCGCCTCACTGATCGAGTAGAACAGCTTCTCGCGGGACTGCGTCAGCGGCGCGGCGCGCCGACGGCTCTCGGCGGGGTTGGCCGGTGCAGCCGGCGACGTTGGGTCAGGCATGGGCCTCCTCCTCCGCGCGCGGGTCCCGCGACATCAGCGCGCCCATGGCATCGCGCGCGCTGCAGCCATCGAACAACACGGCGTGGACCTGCTCGGCAATCGGCATCTCCACCCCATGCGCGGCGGCGAGGCCGCGCACGGTGCGAGTCGTGGGCACGCCTTCCACCACCTGGCCGATCTGCACCAGTGCGTCCTCGAGCGAGGCGCCGCGCGCGACGAGCTCGCCGAGCGCGCGATTGCGGCTGTGCCGGCTGGTGCAGGTGGTGACCAGGTCGCCCAGGCCGGCGAGCCCGAAAAAGGTCTCGCGCCGGCCGCCCATCGCCACGCCGATGCGCGTCATCTCCGCCAGCCCGCGGGTGAGAAGCGCGCCCTTGGAATTATCGCCGAGCCCGAGGCCGTCGCCGAGCCCCGCGGCGATGGCGATGACGTTTTTCACCGCCACCGCTATTTCGACCCCGGCGACATCGCTGTTGGTGTAGACGCGAAACGACGGACGCGTGAACAGTCGCTGCGTTTCCTCCGCGGCCTCGGCGTCGTGCGAGGCTGCGACCACTGCAGTGGGCACGCCGCGCACCACTTCCTCGGCATGCGAGGGACCGGCCAGGACGACGAGGCGCCGCGCGGTAGCGGGGGGAAAGCTCCCGCGCAGCACGTGGCTGAGTCGTTCGCCGGTGGCGGGGTCGAAACCCTTGGTGAGCGAGACCAGCAGTCCGACGTCAGGCCACCGGGCGGCAAGCTGCTGTGCCACCGCACGGAAGACCGCGGAGGGGACCGCGAGCACGAGGACATCGGGCGCCGCCGCCGCCTCATCCAGGCAGCGCACCGTGATGCCCGCCGTGAGCGCGACGCCGGGCAGATAGCGGGCGTTCTCGCGCTCGGCTTCCATGCGGGCCGCGTGTCGCGCATCGTGCGACCACAGCGTGACCTGCGTGCCGCCGGCGGCGAGCACGAGCGCGATCGCGGTGCCCCAGCTCCCGGCCCCGACCACCGCGGCGCGGGTCATCGTGATTCCTGCCGCGGTGTCGCGCCGATGCGCGCCTCGGTGCCCGCGCGCAGGCGCACGATGTTGGCGCGATGTTTCCACACGATCAGCGAGACCAGCGGCACGGCGATGATCAGCAACGGCACCAGCGGCGCCTGGCGCGGATGCAGGAAGACCAGCAGCGGCAGCAGCGCCAGCGCCGCAACGATCGAGCCCAGCGAGACGATGCGCGTCAACCCGGTCACCACGCCGAACAGGACGAAGCACACGAGCGTGGGCCACGGCGCCACCGCGGCGAAGACGCCGGTGGCGGTGGCCACGCCCTTGCCGCCGCGGAAGCGCGCGAACGGCGTCCACAGATGTCCCGCGATCGCCGCGACACCGGCCAGCATCGAAAGCCAGAACTGCGTGATGCCGAAGGGCAGCGGACCGGGGCCGAGACGCAACTGGGCGATGAGCACCACCGGCAGCGCGCCCTTCAACACATCGAGCAGCAGCACCGGAACCGCGGCCTTCCATCCGAGCGCACGCAACACGTTCGTCGCACCCAGGTTGCCCGATCCCACCGTGCGGAGGTCCACGCCGCGCAGCACTCGCCCCGCCCACAGGCTGAACGCGAGCGACCCGGAGAGGTAGGACAGCAGGAGAATCACCACCAGCGTCAGCATGCTCGGGGACGACTCCGGTGAACGGATCTCAGGCGATGGACGTGCTCGCGCGGGTGTCCGCCGGCGTCGGGCCGATGGCGCGGCACGCCCTCCAAATCACATGCAGGCCGCACTCTAACCCCCGGTGCGGGAACGCGCAAGACGCGACAGTCCGCCGCCCGGGGCGGTTATCCGAGTTCCTCGAGCTCCTCGCCCCGCTGCCGGCGGCGGGCCCGCACGGACAGCACCACCGGGGTGCCGGTGAACTGGAACTCCTCGCGCAGGTTGTTCTGGAGGTAGCGCAGGTAGTCCGGCGGGATGGCCTCGGGCCGGCTGACGAACAGGGCGAAGTGTGGCGGGCGGCTCCCCACCTGCGTGGCGTAGTAGATGCGCGCGTGCTTGCCGGTGCCGGTGGAGGGCACCTGGCGCTTCTCGAGCAGCCGGCGGATCGCCTGGTTGAGCACCGACGTGGGAATCTGTCGCGCCG